>DAINSR010000226.1:0-4046 GCA_036741255.1 Flavobacterium sp. | reverse complement strand
CTAATTTCCCTGAAACTGGAGAATAGTTTTTTCCAATTCGTGCAAAAAGAAGTTTTAAATAATCATATATTTCAGTTGAAGTACCCACTGTAGAACGGGCATTTGTGGTATTTACTTTTTGCTCAATTGCTATTGCAGGTGCAATTCCTTTAATATAATCTACTTTAGGTTTATCTAATCTACCTAAAAACTGTCTTGCATATGATGATAAACTTTCTACATATCTTCTTTGACCTTCTGCAAACAGTGTGTCAAATGCCAAACTAGATTTACCAGAACCTGATAGTCCTGTAATTACAATTAGTTTATTTCTTGGAATAGCAACATCAATATTTTTAAGATTATGTATTTGTGCACCTTTAATTAAGATGTTATTTTTTGGGTCTAGTTTTGAAAAATCGCTACTTATCATATAAATTTCATAAAAAAGCACAAATTTACATAATATAGATTTAGACACCTATTAAATATTGTTTAAATACAAGCGAAACTAATTAAAAATACAATGGTTATTTTTTTTGAGGTGCGTTTATTGTTTGAATTTAAGACCCAATTATACAGCTAGATTTGATGTAACTACTTTTAATGAAGTAGTTTTTTATTAATGCTCTTAATCAAATCCGGACCTTCATAAATAAACCCCGTGTATAGTTGCACTAAACTAGCACCAGCCTCCAACTTATCTATGGCATCTTGTGCTGAATGAATGCCACCCACTCCAATAATTGGGAATGATTTATTGCTTTTTTCTGACAAGAAACGAATTACCTCAGTGGATTTATGGGTTAAAGGTTTGCCAGACAATCCACCAATTTCTGATTTACTTTTTGATACTAAACCTTCACGAGAAATGGTGGTATTGGTAGCAATTACACCTGCAATTCTTGTTTCATTTATAATTTCAATAATATCTAATAACTGAGAATCTGTTAAATCGGGTGCAATTTTTAGTAATATAGGCTTTGATTTTTGTTTACTTTGATTTAACCCTTGCAAGGTATTTAACAAGGCTTTTAAGGGTTCTTTTTCCTGAAGTTCTCTCAGGTTTGGAGTGTTTGGCGAACTCACATTAACTACAAAATAATCTACATAGTCAAACAAGGCTTCAAAACAAATGACATAATCTGATACTGCTTCTTCGTTTGGGGTTGTTTTGTTTTTTCCAATATTACCCCCTATTAAAACCCCTTTGTTCTTTTTAAGTTGAATGATAGCTTCTTCAACACCTCTATTATTAAATCCCATTCTGTTTATAATTGCAGCATCTTTTGGCAATCTAAATAGGCGTTTTTTTGGATTTCCATCTTGAGGCTTTGGCGTTATAGTGCCTATTTCTATAAATCCAAACCCAAAATTAGACAATTCTTGATATAGCTTGGCATCTTTGTCAAAACCAGCCGCTAAACCCACAGGATTTTTAAACGTTAAGCCAAAAACTTCTCGCTCTAATCTTGGGTTTTCTATTTCATAATACCGCTTGATTAAGCTTCCAAAAAACGGAATTTTATGTAAAAAACGAATTATTGAAAAAGTAAAATAATGAACTTGCTCTGGATCAAATTGAAATAATAAAGGACGAATTAGAAAGCGATACATAAAAGTGATTTTTGTTTAAATACAAAAATGATGATGAAGAAAATATACAGATTAAATAGCCCAATTTTTGTTATTCTGAACTCGTTTCAGAATCTTAAACACTGGGCAGTTACTTCAATTTATAATCTGAAAAATTCACTGAGCACAACTAAAAATAAAAGTGTAGAGAAGTAAATAAGTTTACTTGACAAACTAACAACTATTTAGACAGCCTCATTATTTTTATAGTTACATTTTAAAACGTTTTCTATCATTTTCATTCAAATAAATTTTTCGTAAACGTAATGATTTTGGGGTTACCTCTACATATTCATCTTTTTGAATGTATTCTAATGCTTCTTCAAGAGAAAATTTTATAGCAGGAATAATTCTTGCCTTATCATCTGCCCCAGAAGATCTAACGTTTGATAATTTTTTTGTTTTTGTTACATTAATGACCATATCATCACTGCGGGTGTTTTCTCCAATTACCTGACCTTCATAAATATCTTCATTAGGATCTACAAAAAACCTACCTCTATCTTGTAGTTTATCAATAGAATATGGAATGGCTTTACCATTTTCCATAGAAATTAAAGAACCACTGTTTCTTCCAGGAATTTCTCCTTTATAAGGTTCATAGCCAATAAAACGATGTGCCATAATTGCCTCACCAGCTGTGGCGGTTAACAATTGGTTTCTAAGTCCAATAATCCCCCTTGAAGGAATATTGAATTTTACTATCATTCGTTCGCCTTTCCCTTCCATAGATATCATTTCGCCTTTTCTAATGGAAACAAATTCTACTGCTCTACCTGATAGATTTTCGGGTAAATCAATAGTTAATTCCTCAATGGGTTCGCATTTTACACCGTCAATTTCTTTTATAATTACTTGAGGCTGACCTATTTGTAATTCATAACCTTCTCTTCTCATGGTTTCAATAAGAACGGATAAATGTAATACACCACGACCAAAAACCATAAACTTATCCGCAGAATCTGTTTCACCCACTTTCATGGCAAGGTTTTTTTCAAGCTCTCTCGTAAGTCTGTCTCTAATGTGTCTTGAGGTTACAAATTTCCCTTCTTTGCCAAAAAATGGTGAATCGTTTATGGTAAACAACATACTCATGGTAGGCTCATCAATGGCAATGGTTTCAAGTGCTTCTGGATTTTCAAAATCAGCGATGGTGTCTCCAATTTCAAAACCCTCAACTCCCACAATAGCACAAATATCACCAGCGGTTACTTGCTCTACTTTTTTTCGGCCAAGTCCTTCAAAGGTGTGAAGTTCTTTGATTCTTGATTTTATAATTTTGCCATCTCTTTTAACAAGTGAAATGGGCATTCCTTCCTTTAAAACACCTCTTTCTAATCGTCCAATAGCTATTCGTCCGGTGAAACTTGAAAAATCTAGTGATGTAATCAACATTTGTGGGGTTCCTTCAGATACTTTTGGAGCTGGTACATTTGCAATAACCATGTTTAACAAAGGCTCAATAGAGTCTGTTTGAACTTTCCAGTCATCAGACATCCAATTATTTTTTGCCGAACCATAAACCGTAGGGAAATCAAGTTGCCACTCTTCTGCACCCAATTCAAACATCAAATCAAACACTTTTTCATGCACCTCCTCTGGAGTACAATTTTCTTTATCTACTTTATTGATAACCACACATGGTTTTAAGCCCAAGTCAATAGCTTTTTGCAACACAAAACGGGTTTGAGGCATGGGTCCTTCAAAAGCATCTACTAACAAACAAACACCGTCTGCCATGTTTAAAACACGCTCCACTTCGCCACCAAAGTCAGCATGACCAGGGGTGTCTATAATATTAATTTTTGTGCCTTTATATTGAACCGATACGTTTTTTGAAGTAATAGTGATTCCTCTTTCGCGCTCTAAGTCGTTATTATCCAAAATTAGGTCGCCTGTGTTTTCATTATCACGAAATAGTTGGCAGTGATACATAATTTTATCAACCAAAGTAGTTTTTCCGTGGTCAACGTGTGCAATAATTGCAATGTTTCTAATAGATTCCATCTTAATTTTTTAGTGGTGCAAAGGTAATACTTATTTCTAAATAATCCACATTGCTTTTTTCAGTTTGTTTGTGATAACTATTTGGCAGTTTTAGTCAAAAAAAAAGTCCCCAAAAAGAGGACTTAAATTATTTATAACATCATTATTTATAATGATGCTACATGTTTTGTTAATTTAGATTTTAAATTTGAAGCCTTGTTTTTATGAATGATATTTTTCTTTGCTAATTTATCAATCATTGAAAACACATCGTTTAATTTAGATGTTGCCTCTGATTTATCAGTTGCTAAACGAATTGCTTTAATAGCATTACGTGTAGTTTTATGCTGATATTTGTTTAAAATTCTCTTTTTTTCACTCGATTTAATTCTTTTTAAAGCTGACTTGTGATTTGCCATTTTTTCTTAATTTAATTGTAATAATTA
>DAINSR010000225.1:0-4074 GCA_036741255.1 Flavobacterium sp. | reverse complement strand
TGAAAATCGTTACTGATAGACCTACTATCATCTGTTTTAAAGCACCAACAGTTGTACGCTGTTGTTCAAGTCACACACGTTAGGCCGCTTGGCGAAGTGGCGGATTTAGAAGCACTTACTTTCAATTAAACACTAATGTTTATTAGAATTCCAAATGTTCAATTTAGCACTGAACCCGCCATTTTGCCAACTGCTGTTGTGCGATCGCCCTTTTTAATTTCGTTCATTTTTCAAATATATTTCGTTTCTCACATAGCTGTTATTGAGCCAAAAGCAATGTTTTGTGTATTCCATTTGCTTCGTCAATTTGTCTTTTTTCGGCAAAGGATAAGTGTCCAAAGCATTTGTTGCGTGTGGTCGAACATGTGATATTTTACTAAATTCTTTGTTCGGAAAGTTAGTTTCACGAGTTGTTTTTCCATTTTTGTCTGTTTTGAAACCTTTAACTATTTCTCCTTTTGCAACAATTTGTTGTGTTTTTGTCCAAACTTTTTCAACCTCTAGTAAATCTGAATAAGGCATATTCCAAAATTTTACTTTTCTTAAAACCAATTTATCTCCTTGAAATTGGAAGAATACAAATAAAAATTTATGTTCTAAAATGTCTTTAAAATCAGAATTTTCCCAATCTTCATTTACGATTTCTTCGTATTTAAAAGTAGGAAAAGAAATATCCTCTTTTGGTAAGTTGTTCTCTTTTAAACGAACGGTTTTAACTTGAATTTCGGCTTTTTCAAACTCTTCAATTTATTTTGGCATAGGCAAACCTAATTTTTGCAAAGGTATGTACTCAAAATAGTAACTACATCTTACGCTAATAATATAATCCAACACATCTTTATATTCAGACTTTTTAAACCATTCACTTAGTAGATATATGTATTCCACTTCCATATTCAACTGAGCTAATAATTTTTGATATTGTCTTTTTTTAAAATCACAAGTTTGCAGTTTTTCATCAACAGAACCTGCACTTTGTTGAAATTTGCATTCAATAATAAACATTGTATTGTTGATAATTACATAAATACTATCATCTGGCAATAGTCTTTTGGAAACTATGTTTTTCCAAACAACTCCTTCTTCTTCAAGAAATTTGTAGAAGCTATGTTTCTTAAAAACTCTTGCAACGAGTTCGTTTTTATAATAGACGACACCATCTTTTACTTCGTAATTTTTTTGACTACTTAAAAACGTTGTTAAGTCAGTTTTGCCTTCAAACACTAAACCTGTTTTTGTATTTGCTC
Source organism: Flavobacterium sp. (assembly GCA_036741255.1). Taxonomy (GTDB): domain Bacteria; phylum Bacteroidota; class Bacteroidia; order Flavobacteriales; family Flavobacteriaceae; genus Flavobacterium. The sequence goes on along the minus strand of DAINSR010000225.1, from coordinate 2,827 downwards.
CTCCCTTTCCTCCTATTTTCATATTGTAAAAAGTTCTATTTTATTATTTAAATGCTCGTATTTTTTTTGCGTAAGTTCAAGATATTCTTTATTCATATCAATACCTATGTATTGTCTACTTCCAATAATTTTTGAGGCTATACCTGTTGTTCCTCCACCATTAAATGGATCTAATATAATGGATCCCTCATTAGTGGAGGCAGCTATTATTCTTTTAAGCAAAGCAAGTGGCTTTTGAGTTGGATGTTTGCCAAATTCTTTTTCGCTTGAAGAAGGAGTGGGAATACTCCAAACAGACCTCATTTGAGTTTCATTCTTTTTCATTGGGTCTTCTGGAAATTTTCCGTTTTTCATAGCTTCATAATTAAAAATATGTTTTGCTTTCTTGTCCTTTCTTGCCCAAATTAAAGTTTCGTGGCTTGCTGTGAAAAATCTACAACTTAAGTTAGGTGCTGCATTTGGCTTAAACCAAGCAATATCGTTTAAAATATGATACCCTAATTTTTGAATTAAATAACCACATTGATAAATTGAATGATATGTACCACTAACCCATAAAGTACCTTCGGGTTTTAATATTCTGTGGCATTGTTTTAACCATGCTTCGTGAAAAAGTAAATCATCTTCAAAGCCTTTGCTTTTATCCCATTTTCCTTTGTTTACACTAACCATTTTTCCGTTTTGACAAGAAAAGCCATCATTAGACAACATATAAGGTGGGTCGGCAAAAACCATATCTATACAATTTTCAGGAAGTCTTGACATAATTTCTAAACTATCTCCATTATAAAGTGTAAAATCATCACTTTTATAAAATGGAAAAATACTTTCTTGTATTCCATTTTTAGAAATAAAGTTTTGTAAATTTCCGACTAAGTCTTTTGATATTATCATAATTTTATTTTTATCTCATTGTAATTTATCTGTTCAATATGAAACAAGATATTTTTGTAATCATTATTGTCGCATTTATCATTTTCTAATCGCTGTACTAATTCAAACACTTGTTTATAGGACTCATTAGTTTTTTCTCCTTCTTCATCTAATTCCCAATCAAATGTTTCTACCCATTCATATAACTCTGGTAGAATTTGTTCTCGATTTTGTTTTATTTTTTCGATAATATTCATTTTATGCTGTTTTTGCGTTAGGGATAGAAGTGAAAATCCTTTTTTGAGGAACGAAAAAAAGATTGGAACGGATAGCCCGACCCGATAGGGAAACGCCCAAATTAAAAATCATTCCGCCTTCGCTATAATTGTACTCAAAACCGTCTGCATTTTTACGCATTTCTTTTTTCGGACCTTTCAAATATTTCCATTTGTCGAGTTCTTCATTGCTGATGTAAAATTCTTCGGTAACTTCTCCGTTTTGGATTAAGTCTTTTAAAATTGTAAACTTTCCCTCGTAATTTGGTTGCGTTTTTATGGTTGTAACATTTCCCTCAATCATCAATCCAGAGTTTTCAAACAATCCTGTTTTTCCTCCTTTATTGAAGTTTTCAGAAATGGAAACGATGTCGCCTTTTAGTTTAAATTCTTTTGGAAACAAAGAGTTTTCTGTTGAAACAGGAAATGAATTTGCTAAAGTTCCGTCTTCCAAAATCCATTCTATTGGCTTGATGTTTTTAATATTTTCGTAAATTTCTGTATTGTTTAAATAAGCCAACATAAAAATTCTTCTTCGTCTTTGAGGCATTCCAAAATCGGCAGCGTTGATAACTCGCCATTCTACAGCATAACCTAATTCATTCAAACTTTGTAAGATAATTGCGAAGTCTCGACCACGTTGTCCAGATGGCGAAATCAATAATCTGTCAACATTTTCTAGGAATAAGTATTTTGGTTTATTTTCTTTTTCTGAAAGAATTTTGTGAATTGACCACCACAAAACACCTTTTTTTCCAATTAAACCTTTTGAGTTTTTTAATGTGGTTGCAACTGAATAATCTTGGCAAGGAAAACCGCCAACCAACAAATCGTGGTCTGGAATATCGGCAACTTCAACGCTTGCAATGTCTTTGTTGGAATGATTATCCATTCCAAAACGATTTTTGTAAACCGCTGAAGCGTGTTGAATTTTTGTTGAAGGTTCCCACTGATTACTCCAAACAACTTCGTAAGGACTTTCAAAATTTTCTTTGTAATTTGAAGATGCAGATTTCCCATTCCAGCCTTCCAATCCAAGTCTGAAACCACCAACACCTGCAAACAATTCCACAACTTTTATTTTATTTTCCATTGTTTACAGTTTTTAGGTATTTTACTTTTTCTTCGGCAACTTTTAGGATTTCAATGTCCGCTTCTTCGTCCAAAATTTTGTAAGCGATTTGGTCGCTTAAAAATTCAGTTTGTAATTCTTTTTTATCAACATTAAAATATTCAGCAACTTGACTTATAATTAATTTTGTTGGTTGTCTTTCGTTGCGTTCAATTTTCGCAAGTAGGGAAGTGTCCATTTCCAAATTTTCAGCAACAGTTTTTAAAGTCTGTCCCGTTTCCTCTCTCAAACCTCTCAAAAGCTCGCCAAAAGATGTATGTTTTTTAGTTGTTGTCATTTGGTCATATTTTGTCCAAAAATAGAGATAAAAAACAAATGGACAAAAAAAGTCCAAAATATTTTCAGAAGTTTGGTTTTTGCGGTCAGTTCGGTTAGGGTGTCGCACAACGCCCGTTGGATTGGCAAAATGCTGTCTGCCGCAGGCGCAACACAGACAGCACTTCACTTTGTTTTAGCACTAAACTGTCATACGAAGCACTGCACCCGCCTGACGCAAAGCACCTATGTAAAAGCAGTAAATTTGAGCCTCAAATAAAATTTATTAACT
>DAINSR010000224.1:0-4093 GCA_036741255.1 Flavobacterium sp. | reverse complement strand
TGCAAAATGATGATTATCAATGATGTAAACAAAAAATTTAGTTATTAGAGGTTGCCAATTGTTTATAACAAGTGTTTATTTTATTAATTTGCCTTCGTTTTCTAATGATAATTATAATAAAGTACATTTAGATTAATAATAGCACTTTCAAAATTCAAAAATTTCAAAATTCTTTTCTACCTTTGAGAAATGAAGATAGCATCGCAAATACAAAAAATTGCTAGTTTTGAACATTTAGAGTTGCTAGCAAATCAAATTGTGGAAGGCTTTATTTCTGGGATGCACAAATCTCCCTTTCATGGATTTTCTGCCGAATTTGCAGAACATAAAATTTATAATACCGGAGAAAGCACCCGGCATATTGATTGGAAGCTTTTTGCAAAAACAGACCGATTATATACAAAACGTTACGAAGAAGAAACAAACCTTCGTTGTCATCTTATCCTTGACAACTCGTCTTCAATGCACTATCCAAAATTAAAAGAAAACAACCTTTTTTATCAAAATAAAATTGGATTTTCTGTTCTAGCCTCGGCAGTATTGATGAATCTTTTAAAAAAACAACGCGATGCTGTGGGAATCAGTATTTACTCTGATTGCTATGAGTTTTTTGTTACTGAAAAAGGAAGTGATAAGCATCACCAAATGATTTTAAACAAATTAGAAGATTTAATTACAAACTATTCCTCAAAAAAGCAAACAGACACCATTACTTATCTACATCAAATAGCAAAAAATATTCATCGGCGTTCTATGATTATTTTGTTTAGCGACATGTTTCAAAATGAAAATGATGAGGATTTTTTTAAAGCATTACAACATTTAAAACATAATAAGCATAAAGTAATTTTGTTTCATGTATATGACAAAAAAACAGAACTAGATTTTAATTATGACAACAAGCCACGAAAATTTATAGATATAGAAACAGGAGAAGAAGTAAATCTTTTTGCAGAAAATACAAAAGAAGAATACTACAAAAAAACAATGCAACATCACAAAGCTATTGAAAACACTTGTTTGCAATATAAAATTAAATATATACCCGTTTCTGTAGGCGATGGATTTGAAAAAATCATGACTACGTATTTAATTGAAAAACAAAAGTTTGGCTAAGTATTTTTCTAATATATATATTTTGATAACTTTTTTCTTGCAAATTATAAAATCTGTCTTATATTTGCAAACGCAAACAAATTTTAATATCTTTATAATTTAGATTTTATTATTAATTGCAACGGTTTGGTAGTTCAGTTGGTTAGAATACCTGCCTGTCACGCAGGGGGTCGCGGGTTCGAGTCCCGTCCAGACCGCAGAATTGTAAAAAGCACTTTGGAGACAGAGTGCTTTTTTTCAAAACAGTATAAAGAGTAGTTGTGTTGTGAGTCAGTCTTTGTAACACTGACCTTGGTTTAGTAGTAAACCCTTGAAAAGCTTTTCGCTCTAGCGAACAGCTTTTTTATTTTTTTATAAGTTTTGTTTTAGTCTACAATACATAGATTCCCTTAATTTTTCTGTATAAACTTATATCATTTTATAGATAAGCAGCAGCTGTAACCTACTCTAATGTTTTAATAATGTGTTTACTCTTCAAATCTTTTTTTTGGTTAATTTTTTTGAGGTGCTATTATCAATTTATCCCTTTTTAATTTCATTTTTAGGGTTTAATAGTATTTCATTAATAAATCACTTCTATTGTATATGCCAAAATAAATTTATTCCACTAATCTTATTTTTTTATGGGTGTTTGATGATATGCTTTGCGATTGTGCCTTTTGTGTTTTCTCTGTGCTTTTTGTGAAACTGTCATTATACAATTTTTTTCACAAAGTAACACACAGAGAAAAAAATAGCACCTCAAAAAAAAATTAACCCAACTAATCCGATTCATCAAAAATTAGATAGTATTGTTAAAAATAAACTAATTAATTTTGCACCAATAAATCTGAGAAGTAAGAGAGAGGTATAAAAGTAAAATTACAATTTGTATTGCCTATTATCATAAAAAAATAAACTACAAAGTGTCTCCGTCTTACTTTTTTGTGGTATTATTTTGCACTTTTTATCTTATACCAATAACATTTGTAAAATAGTCCAATAGTTTATGGTATAATGCCGATATAGTATGAAAATAGTCCATTTTCTTGGACTATATTGAATACATAATCGATATTACTTTTTTAGTTGCTTCTCTTTTTAGTATAGATTTGGAATAAGTACAATGCAGTACTTTAAATTAAACTATTTTAGAGCAAAGAAATTACCAAGTATATTTATTGCAAATTTGTAATTTTATTAAATCTTGAAGCATAGCTTTAAGAAATTAAACAGATTAAAATATCATGAGCTTAAAAATTATCTTAGCAAAACTTTTTGCAAAATTTATTTATAAAAAAACTCAAAAATGGGTTTTGAAACCCGTTGAAACTCAACAAAAAGTCTTGCAATCATTACTCTCGCATTCAAAAAGCACCCTTTTTGCAAAAGATCACAACTTTTTAAACATAAAAGATCACGCCGATTTTGCAAAAAATGTGCCTATTAGAGATTATGAAGCACTCAAGCCCTACATAGATAAAGTAGTTAACGGAGAGTCAAACATTTTATGGAAAAACAAACCCCTTTATTTTGCAAAAACATCGGGTACTACCTCTGGAGTAAAATATATTCCAATTACAAAAGAGTCGATGCCACATCACATTCAGGCAGCCAGAAATGCCATTTTAAGTTATATTCATCAAACAGGTAACGCTGATTTTGTAACAAAAAAAATGATTTTCTTACAAGGAAGTCCGCTATTAAAAAACAAAAATGGTATAAAAATTGGTCGATTATCCGGAATTGTAGCTCATTTTGTTCCTAGCTATTTACAAAAAAATAGATTACCCAGCTGGGAAACAAACTGCATTGACGATTGGGAAACAAAAGTAAATGCCATTGTAGCAGAAACCATTAATCAAGATATGGGCATTATATCTGGCATACCGTCTTGGGTGCAAATGTACTTTGAAAAACTACAAGAAAAAGCAAACAAACCCATAGGACAAGTTTTTAAAAACTTCAGTTTGTTCATCTATGGCGGCGTAAATTATGAACCTTACAGAGCAAAATTTGACAACTTAATTGGTAGAAAAATTGACTCTATTGAGCTTTTTCCTGCCTCAGAAGGTTTTTTTGCCTATCAAGATTCTCAACAAGAAAAAGGGATGCTACTGTTACTCAATTCGGGTATTTTTTATGAGTTTGTAAAAGCAAGTGAATTTAACTTAGAGAGTCCTAAGAGATATACCATCGGCGAGGTAGAACTGGGGATAAATTATGTGCTAATCATCTCTACAAATGCTGGATTATGGGCTTATAACATTGGTGATACTATTATTTTTACCAGTTTAAAACCTTATAGGATAATAGTATCGGGTAGAATCAAACATTTTATATCTGCTTTTGGGGAACACGTAATTGCAAAAGAAGTTGAAACCGCCCTGCAACAAGCCTTAGAAAACTCAACTGTTCGCATCAACGAATTTACTGTAGCTCCACAAATGAACCCTCCCTCTGGCGGACTACCCTTTCATGAATGGTTTATAGAATTTGAAAACGAACCCCTTAATTTAGATGATTTTGCCTTACAAATAGACCAAGCCTTGTGTCAGCAAAACATATATTATAAAGATTTAATAGCTGGAAAGGTACTACGACCCCTGGTAGTTTCAAAGGTCGTTAAAAACGGTTTTCAAGACTATATGAAATCTATTGGAAAACTTGGTGGTCAAAACAAACTACCCAGACTGAGTAACAATAGATTAATTGCCGATAAATTGCCGATAAATTGAGACCAGCAGGTGCAATATTTTTTTGTTTCTCAGCCCAAAAAAATAGTAGTTTATACAATTAAGGTTGTAATTTGAGATTGTTGATGTATCAACTTTTTGGCTGCATACTGTTATGACTTTGAGATAAAGGTAAACGACTAAATTGTGATATTGATAGCATTTTGTTTCATTAACAAAAATAGTTTGCATGAACTATCTACAAGTAATACCAATAACATTTGTAAAATAGTCCAATAGTTTATGGTATAATGCCGATATAA
>DAINSR010000223.1:0-4122 GCA_036741255.1 Flavobacterium sp. | reverse complement strand
CCACAATTTTATATGCTAAAGACTCTTATGATATTACAGATGAGTTAGTTAAACTATTAAATGAAAGTTATAATCTAAATAAAGACACTAAATCTACTGAAAAAAAATAAGTTATATTTTTTAAATAAATTGTGTTTAAATAATAATTTTAGAAATATTAGCACTAGTCAAATCATATTATATTTTAAAATGCACAAATTTTTAGGCTTTAATAGTATTTCATTAATAAATCGCTTCTACTGTATAAGCAAAAATAATTTATTTCACGAGTCTTAATTTTTTATAATGCTTGATGATATGCTTTGTAATTGTGCTTTTTGTGAAACAGCTATTGCTCAAGGTTTTTTAAAGTTTTATCAAAGTAACACAGAGAAAAAGTAGCACCTCAAAAAAGAATTAACCGTTTTAATTATCTCTTTTTATATTTAATTTCTTTTTTATATTTTTATATTTTTAATTTATAAGCCTATGAATACATTATCTGCCATTGCTGCCTACACGATTAAGTTTATTAATCAAACTAACAAAAATGTTTTCTTAACAGGTAAAGCTGGAACAGGAAAAACTACACTTCTCAAAGAAATTATTGCCACCACTCACAAAAAAACAGCCGTTGTGGCTCCCACAGGAATTGCGGCACTCAATGCGGGTGGTGTTACGATTCATTCTCTTTTTCAACTTCCTTTTGGAGGTTTTGTTCCAGATTATACTATCCCTCAGCTAAATGAATATGTAAAATTTGAAAGCAAAAGTTCTTTAGGAAAAAATTTTAGAATGAGTGCTGCTAAAAAAGATGTTATTAAAAACATTGAACTTTTAGTAATTGACGAGGTAAGTATGCTTCGGGCTGATTTACTTGATGCTATTGAGTTTACTATGCAGTCTATCCGAAGAAGCAAACTCCCTTTTGGGGGTGCTCAAGTGCTTTTTATTGGCGATTTATTGCAGTTGCCACCCATTATAAAACCAGAAGAATGGGAAGTTTTGAGCAAATACTACGCCGGAAAATTCTTTTTTCATGCTCATGCTGTTCAAAATAATCCTCCATTATATATAGAATTAGACAAAATTTATAGACAAACAGATGTTGCGTTTATTGACGTGTTAAATAATCTTAGAAACAATACCATTACTAATGAAAATGTGCAAACACTTAATAAGTATGTAAACCCAAACTTTGATTTTAAATCTAATTTGGGCTATATTACTCTAACAACGCACAATCACAAGGCAGATGCCATTAATAATGATGCTATTGAGGAATTAGAAGGAAAAAAATTCGTTTTTAAAGCACAAATCATAGATGATTTTCCTGACAGAATTTTTCCTATAGATGAAGAATTAGTCTTGAAAGTGGGAGCCCAAGTAATGTTTATTAAAAACGACCCTTCACAGGAAAAAAAATTCTATAATGGTAAAATGGGCTTTGTTAAGCATTTGTCAGACAACGAAATAGTGGTTTATTTTCCTGAAGAAGATGTAACGGTAGAAGTTGATGTTTATGAGTGGCAAAACATTCGCTACAAAGTAAATTCCATTACAAAAGAAATTGAAGAGGAGGTTTTAGGCACTTTTTCTCATTATCCATTAAAGTTGGCATGGGCTATAACCGTTCATAAAAGTCAGGGGCTCACTTTTGATAAAGCGGCCTTAGATGTTTCTCAGGTTTTTCAACCAGGGCAGGCTTATGTAGCCCTTTCGCGTTTGCGATCGCTAAACGGATTGGTTTTATTGGCACCCATTAGCATGAACGGACTTTCAAACGAAGTAGATGTAATGCAATATGCCAAACAAAAAGCTTCTGAAACCACCATTCAAAACTCGTTACAACAAGAAACAAATAATTATTTATTCAATTATCTAAAGGAAACTTTTGACTGGCAAAATCTGGTGCAAGAATGGAGAACACACAGGTTTAGCTACAAGCAAGAAGCACCAAAGTCGCCCAAGGCAAAATATGCTGCATGGGCACAAAACTTGGCACTAAAAATAGAAAATTTAGCCATTCCTGCACAAAATTTCATTAAACAACTCAACACTCTTTTTGCTCAAGAAAATCAAGATTTTGAACACATTAAACAACGATTTAATGCTGCTTATACCTATTTTTTTAAGGACTTAGATGATTTTGTATTTCAGCTATTACTTAAAATGGACGAGATAAAACGCATTAAAAAAGTAAAAACATTTTACAACGAACTTTTAAGTTTAGAAGAAGCACAAACAAAAACCATTCAGCGTCTTATGAAAGCAAAATTGCTTTTAGATTTAGTAGCATCGGGCAAAGAAATTGTTAAAGAAAACCTCCTTTCTGATGAAATACTCAGTTACAAAGCTGATAAGCTGAAACAAATTAGAGCTTTACAACATGAAACAAATGATGTTTTTGAACCCGCAGAAGAACTTTCTTATTACAAGCCAAAACAAGCTAAATCACAAGAACAGAAAAAACAAACTACAGAAATTACGCTAGAATTGTGGAACCAGCAAAATTCTATTGACGAAATAGCTACTATTAGAAAGTTAGAAAAATCAACTATTTACGGACATATAGCCAAATTAATAGCTCAAGGGGCACTACAAATAAATGCTTTTTTATCCAATGAAAAAATAGAACAATTACAAGAGGTGTTTACAGGTTTTGAAGGCGAAAGTTTATCAGAGCTAAAAGAAACTGTGGGCGACACATTTACATGGGAGGAGCTTAAACTTTTTAGAGCCAGTTTACAGCATCTGGGGTAGTATGTCTCAAATTCAGTACATTACTACTTTTTATGAATTAATCGGGTGAGTTTGATGGATAAATCAGCAAAAATTATCTTTCCATTACCATTGCGTTCCACATGATAAACAGCTTCTGACAATTCTTTAAATATTTCTTGAATATTAGATCCGTTTACAAAAGGTGCAAACTTATTGAGGTCAAAATCATCTAAACCATCGTTTAAATACACTAATGCGTTAGTATTATAATTAAGCAGCAAGGCTTGTCTAAAAAACTCAATACAATATTCTAAAAATTGTTTTTGCATTTCACGCCCATATCCTGCAAGTTCATCTGCCCAAGCAATTAATTTTAATATTGCCTCAGGGTTTCCCTTTGCCACATAAGCCGCTCTAATCCATCGTATAAAAAGGGTTTCAAACACGGTGTCCTCTCTCTCATTTGAAACTAATTTAAGGGCTTTATTTATATTGCCCTGTGCTAAAAACGCATACTTTTTTGCTAAAAAGTCAGTTGTCCCCATTTCTTTTAAATACATCTCAATTTCTTCTTGAGTGGGTTTTTTCAATTCTACCAGTTGGCATCTTGAGATTATAGTGGGTAAAATATCATCTATTTTTTCTGTTAAAAGTAAGAAAACCGTTTTTTGAGGGGGCTCTTCTAATATTTTTAAAATCTTATTTGAAGCAGCAATATTCATTTTATCTGCCATCCAAATAATCATAATTTTATATCCGCCCTCATAAGATTTTAAAGACAATTTTTTAACGATTTCTAAGGCATCATCAACCCCAATTTGCCCTTGCTTTTTATCAACCTCTAAAACAGAATACCAATCTTGCAAACTACCATAAGGATATTTTTTTATAAATGTTATCCACTCACTAATAAAATTTGCACTCACAGGATGACTCTTAACCGTATTTGTAGTGGTAACTGGATAAATATAATTGATGTCGGGGTGCGACATTAAATCAACCTTATTGATACAATTTAAAACTGCATTTTCATCATCCTTAAATGCACTGCATAAGATATATTTTGCATAGTCAATAGCTGTTTTTAAAAGCCCCACACCTTCACTCCCTACAAATAATTGAGCATGAGGCAACCTGTTTTCATCTACGCCCTTTTTTAAACGAAAAAGGATTTCTTTATTCATGCTTATTTCTTTATTCATCTTAAAATTTACAGGTATTAGTCAGCAAATTTGCGTTAAATATTTACAAAGTATACTTGATGTTTTTTCTATTTCCTAAACATAAAATCAATAATCACAGAGTATAATCATCAATTTATTATAACCGTAAAGATACAATTATTAACAAAAAACGATATTGGGTTAACCCAAAATACGCATTAGAAATCTATTACAAACTAAAACTACTTCAAAAATA
>DAINSR010000222.1:0-4128 GCA_036741255.1 Flavobacterium sp. | reverse complement strand
AATTTTTCCAGCATTAGAACTCGTGGGTAAAATACCATCAGACAATACTTCTGATGTGGAAAATTTTTTATCAAGGAAACTAAAAAAGTTTAAAGAATTTAAATTTATTTGTTGTGTTTTAGGAACATCTGTTACTTCTAAATCATAATCAAAATTGTCAGGGTTTTGAATCAAATCCTTTAAATACCCCCCTGGTACTGAGCTTATCCAGGTACTATTAGGGTCTAGATAATGCATAATACCTAAAGTGTTATTATTGCTATTGTCGTAATTATTAATCCAAACATTTTCTAGGAGTGAAAACCAAGCTACACGATTGTGTGATTTACTCACTGCAAATGATAAACCATTTTTATCTAACAGAGAAGCCCCACAGCAACCAATCATCATCTGACCATCTATATCTGGCGTAAAACTATTCTGAATTAATCCTATAAATTTGCGAGGTGGGATAGATGAGTTTTGCCTAGGATCTCTAGTGCTAGATAATTCTACTGATCCAGTATAGTCATAAACTATTTTCTTGGGTGCATATCTTGGGTGTGAAATGGAATGAAATCCTTTATTATGGTAATCAGGATGTAGATTCCATCCTGTAGCAAAAGAATTTACAAATGCTTTATGAATACTTAAAGGAATATTACTAAAATCTACTTCTAAAAGTGATATATCTGAATTAATCTCCGACACCAATACCTTAACTGGAGTTTTATAAAGTCTTTCAATGTGGAAAGCATTGTGCTTTTCAGAATAATTATCAATTGTAACCTCATCAGGTAGTTCATAATCAAATGAAAGCCAAATAGTAGAATCATTACCTGCGATAGGTTTTAAATAATGTTGCGAAGTAAGTATGTATGCTCTATCATTATTATTACTTACTGAATTTAAAAGAATACCTGACGACTTAAGAAGACGTGGATTTTGAGTCCAAAACTGAATTACACCTCGTTTAATATCCTGAAACCTCCCTTTAGCAAGAGACGAATTTACGTTTGTCATTTCTGAATAATTTGGAGCTTGTGTAGGAATATAATCGTTATATTCTTGAGCACAGGTTTTATAATCTGCTACAAAAAAAAATAAAATTAAAAACAAATGTTTCAAGAAATTTAAAATATATCTCATGTTAGTAAATTTTGATTCTTAAAAATCATAAATCAATATTAATCTCTATTCTATTTTTTTTTCCTGACTCCGCACTAGGAAACTCAAATTTAAAAAATTAATCGAATTATTTACTCAGGAACTATAATTAATTTCCAACCTATCCAATGGTGATTCATCATCCTTATAGTCAAATTATCAAAAATTGTTTCTTTGTATATTGATTTGTTTAGCTTATAAAAATATGGTAGATTCAACCCACAAATGCAACTCGTACACTCTCTATCATATAAGCGTTTAGTAGAGCAATAATTTATATGCCATATTTTCTACATATAAAACCATCTGACAACTTTAATTTAGATAGAAGTTAAGCACTAATTATCATCAGAGAATTGTGTAATGAAATCTAAAATATTATCATCTTTAAATATATATTCCATAAACCTTTAATTTACTATAAAGTATTGTATTTTTTATCTAAATAAGTCTATAAGTTTTTTTTAAAAATCAGGCTCGTTTTAAAAAATTAAAGGACTTCATTACAATGTTAGACATAAAAAAGTATATTTGCTTTTTAATTTTTATATTAAATGGACAAGAAAACCGAAGACTTTTATAAAAGACTAAAGCAAGAATTAATTGACTCAACTACTTGGCCTTCTGTATATTTATTTAAATTTATAATTCCTACAGACCCTAATAAAATTATCATTATTGAAGATTCTTTTAATAATATGGGGGCTGTTATACAAACACACAAATCAAAAAACGGAAAATACACGAGTGTTTCTGTTAATACAACCATGAATAGTGCACAAGCTGTTATTGATAAATACCAAGAATTATCAGTAATAGAGGGCATAATTTCTTTATAATTTTTTCTATGAGCATTAATAATCAAGAAGCTGTTTACAATTTAGAATACAATTCTGAACGCACCCATCTTATCATTCCAGAATATGGAAGACATTTGCAAAATTTAATTAACAAAGTAACCGAAATTGAAAATGATGAAGAACGCAATAAAGCAGCAAAATATGTGATTGATGTTATGGGAACTTTAAACCCTCATTTGCGCGATGTTCCAGATTTTCAGCACAAGTTGTGGGATCAGTTGTTTATTATGTCAGATTTTAAATTAAAAGTAGATTCGCCTTATCCCATTCCTTCTCGCGATGTTCTCAATCAAAAACCAGATCGACTATCGTATCCTCAGAATTTTCCTAAATATAGATTTTATGGTAATAACATCATGCACATGATTGAAGTTGCTAACAATTGGGAAAATGGCGATTTAAAAAATGCACTCATTATTGTTATAGCTAATCACATGAAAAAGAGTTATTTAAGCTGGAACAAAGACACTGTTGAAGATGCTATAATTTTTAATCATCTTTATGAACTTTCTAATGGGAAAATTGATTTAACAAAGTCTAAAGAAGAACTTTCAGCATCTTATGAGTTGATAAAGGTAAATAAAAAACAATCAAACAAATCTAATTTTAGCTCTGGTTCTAAATCAGTTATTGTAAAAAAAAGTAAGTTAGTAAAGAATAATACCAACACAAAAAATAAAAATAGAAAAGCATAATTCTATGGGAACATTTCAAATTGAAGGGGGTATAAAATTAAAAGGAGAAATTACTCCTCAAGGTGCAAAAAATGAAGCATTGCAGGTATTGTGTCCTGTTTTGCTAACCTCAGAAAAAGTTAGAGTTACTAATGTTCCCAATATTATAGATGTAAATAAACTCATTACTTTATTAGGAAATTTGGGTGTCAAAATTCAAAAAAATGGCCCTGGCGATTTCACTTTTCAAGCCGATGAAGTAAACATCAATTACTTAAAAACCGATGCTTTTAAAAAAGAAGGTGGCAGCCTAAGAGGATCCATCATGATTGTAGGCCCGCTATTAGCACGTTTTGGGTGTGGGTATATTCCTAAGCCAGGTGGAGATAAAATAGGCAGACGAAGATTAGATACCCACTTTGAAGGATTTATAAATCTTGGTGCCAAGTTTAGATATGAACGAGAAGACCACTTTTATGGAGTGGAAAACGAAGGCAGATTAAAAGGAGCTTATATGTTGCTTGATGAAGCCTCTGTAACCGGAACTGCAAACATTGTTATGGCAGCTGTTTTAGCAGAAGGCACCACAACAATTTATAACGCAGCCTGCGAACCTTATTTACAACAGTTGTGTAAAATGCTTATTGCAATGGGAGCAAAAATTAGCGGCGTGGGTTCTAACTTATTAGTAATAGAAGGGGTTGAAAAACTTGGGGGTTGCGAACATAAAATTTTGCCCGACATGATAGAAATTGGCTCTTGGATAGGTCTTGCAGCCATGACACGAAGTGAAATTACGATAAAAAATGTAAGCTGGGAAAATTTAGGACAAATCCCAAATGTGTTTAGAAAACTAGGTATTACATTAGAAAAAAGGGGAGACGATATTTATATTCCAGAACATAAAAACGGATATGAAGTAAAAACAGATATTGATGGTTCTATTTTAACCATCTCAGATGCTCCTTGGCCTGGTTTCACTCCAGATTTATTGAGTATTGTTTTAGTTGTGGCAACACAATGCAAAGGCGATGTTTTAATTCACCAAAAAATGTTTGAAAGTCGCTTGTTCTTTGTAGATAAACTTATTGATATGGGAGCTAAAATTATTTTGTGCGACCCTCATAGAGCCACTGTAATTGGTCATAATTTTCAATCGCAATTAAAAGCAACCACCATGTCGTCCCCTGATATTAGAGCTGGGATTTCATTATTGATTGCTGCATTATCTGCAAAAGGTACTTCAACAATTCAAAATATTGAGCAAATTGACCGAGGATATGAAAATATTGATGGCAGACTTAAAGCCATAGGTGCTAAAATTGTTAGAGTAGGCTAAAAAATATGTATGGGTTTCAAATTTCGTATAAAACAATGCTCTATCTGTACATCTCCATTTAGCTACTTAAAATGTTCTTTTGGCACTGATTTACTGAATTTAAATTTAT
>DAINSR010000221.1:0-4131 GCA_036741255.1 Flavobacterium sp. | reverse complement strand
ATTTTTGAAGTAGTTTTAGTTTGTAATAGATTTCTAATGCGTATTTTGGGTTAAAGAGAGATGATTATAAGCGTTACATCAGCCTAATGGCGGTCAAGTCTTCCAATAAAAATTAAATATGATAATCAAATGAAGAAAGTATTTTGTGTTGTTCTAATTTTTACTATTTTTTCATGTAAAAAAGAAGTTGTTTTACTACCCATGAGCCATACAACCGTATTAAAAGATATTAAAGATCATTCGCCAGTTTATATGTTTTTGAAAATGAATAATCTTGATACTCTTGTAAAAGTAAATAAACAAAACACCATAAGCTCTACGAATTGGGTTTTTAACATAGATAAACGATTACCTCTCAAACTTGTTATTCCTGAGATAAAAAAACTTAAAGAAAAGAAAAGTCAATCTTCTCATAAGAAAGAGGGAACTATTGATGTTTTTTCATACACAGATTCTATTAGAAAAAACTTAGCATTTTTACCTTTTACCTCTGTTCAATATGAATTTAATAATCAATTTTCAAAATTTTATATTGTTGAACATAGTAAAGTATATAGTCAATTTCAAAATTTTAGTATCAACTTTAATAATAAAAACCAAATAACTGTTGATGGTAATCCTATTGTTAGAAAGGAATTTGTTTCATTTATAAAAGACTATGTCCCTTTTGTAAGTAAAGATAAACAAGCGTTATTGCATATCAATTTTGATGAAAATATAAGCTTTGATGCCTATATAAAAAATAAAATTCTACTCAGTGAAGTGCGTTCAAGTCAAATTGAAATTTCGCCTATTGAATTTGTTTACAATACCAAAAAATTACCTAAATGTGGCTGTAACCTGTAGAATAAAATAGACCTTAGTGAAGGTAAAGTTTAATGTTACATTATTGATGATGATAGGGTTCGTTTTTTAGAATTGTAAATCCTCTATATAGTTGTTCTACAATAAATAAACGCACCATTTGATGAGAAAATGTCATTTGTGATAAGGAAATTTGTTCTTGGGCTTTTTTATACACTTCATCACTAAAACCATACGGTCCACCAATCACAAAAACTAGTGTTTTAATAGCTGCATTCATCTTTTTTTGCAAAAATTGTGAAAATGCCACACTTGAAAATGATTTTCCATTTTCGTCAAGTAAAATCAAATAATCTGTGGGTGCAATTTTTGAGAGCAACAAACTACCTTCTTTTTCCTTTTGTTGCGTTTCTGAAAGGCTTTTTGCGTTTTTTACATCAGGTATAAATTCTATTTCAAATCTTATGTAAAAATTTAATCTCTTGGCATATTCGTCAATTAATTTTTGAAATTCTTTATGATCTGTTTTGCCAATGGTTATGAGCTTGATATTCATTTGTGCTTTTAAAAATTTTATTGATAATCTTCATACCAGTTAAACTTGCTTTCAATAATTTGTTTTTTATGTTCTTTAATGAATTTTAAATATTCCTTTGCTATGGGCGTTAAAGATTTTTGCGAAAGCCAAATTAAATTCCAATCGGTTTTTGTGGGAAGTCCTTTAACAGGTATTATTTTTAAATCGCCTCGTTGCAATTCGTTTCTAATTCCAATAAGAGGCATAACAGATAAACCAAGACCAGCAATTACTGCCTGTTTCACTGCTTCATTAGATGTGAGAACTAATTTATTTTTAACAGTCAAATTGTGGACTTCAAAAAAACGTTCCATTTTAAAACGAGTTCCCGAGCCATTTTCTCTAAAAATAATTTTATAATCATTAATTTTTATAGGATCAATTTTGTCTTCTGGAATTTCAAAATTGCTATTAACTACTAAAAAAAGTTTATTCTGCATCAATTCTTCATTAAAAACACTCAAATTTTCAGGGAGAATAGAAACTAAAGCAAAATCAACTTCATTATTTTCTAAACTGTTGATAACCTTAGACTTGTTTGTAACGTCTAGTTGTAATTCAATACCTGGATGTTTTTTTAAAAAGTCAGACAAAAAGTAAGGTATTATATATTGAGCCGTAGAAACAACAGACATTTTTAAGGTTCCTGTTAAATGACCTTTATATGCCATTGTTTTAAATTGGATTTCCTGAACTTCACTTAAAATTCGTTTAGATATTGCAGCAATTTCAAAACCAAACTCTGTTACATATAACTGCCTCCCAACAATCTCTGTCAAAGCAATATCAAACTGATCCTGAAAATTTCTAAGCTGTATTGAAACTGCAGGTTGAGTCAAATTTAATTGCTCTGCAGCTTTAGTTATACTCTTTGTTTCTACAATTTTTAAAAAAACATGCAGTTGATGTAAGGTGTAATTCATAAAAATATTTTATATTACTTATTACAAACATAAATAAAAGTTTATAAATAAACAACTGTACATTTGCCACATAAAAGTAATGAAAATAATTTAATCTTCAATTAATATTAATCTAAATCAAAAAAAAATGACAAGAATCACAGTAGCAAAAGGAGACGGAATTGGCCCAGAAATTATGGATGCAACGCTAAAAATTATTAAGGCAGCGGGGGCAAAAATTGAAATTGATGAAATTGAAGTGGGGGAAAAAGTGTACTTATCAGGAAATACTTCGGGTATTGCACAAGAATCTTGGGATATTATAAGAAGAAATAAAGTTTTCTTAAAAGCACCCATTACCACACCACAGGGCGGAGGCTATAAAAGTTTGAATGTTACAACACGAAAATTTTTAGGATTATATTCAAATGTGCGTCCGTGTATGAGTTTACATCCATTTGTAGAAACAAAGCACCCAAAAATGGATATTGTAATTATAAGAGAAAATGAAGAAGATTTATATGCAGGTATTGAGCATCAACAAACCGATGAGGTGGTTCAATGTCTAAAATTAATTAGCCGTCCTGGATGCGAAAAAATAGTTAGATATGCTTTTGAATATGCAAAAGTATATGGCAGAAAAAAAGTTACTTGCTTTACAAAAGATAATATTATGAAGCAAACAGATGGCTTGTTCCATCAAGTATTTGACGAAATTGCAACGGAATATCCTGAAATAGAAAATGAGCATTGGATAATTGACATAGGTGCGGCAAAAATGGCCGACACACCAGAGGTTTTTGATGTTATTGTAACACTCAATTTGTATGGTGATGTTCTCTCTGATGTTGCAGCACAAATAGCAGGTTCAGTGGGGTTAGCAGGTTCAGCAAACATTGGTGAAGAATGTGCCATGTTTGAAGCCATACATGGATCCGCACCTAGAAGAGCTGGTTTAAATATGGCTAATCCGTCTGGATTATTAGAAGGTGCTGTTATGATGCTCAATCACATTGGGCAAACCGATGTGGCAGAACGAGTTCAAAATGCGTGGCTCAAAACCATAGAAGACGGCATTCATACTTACGATATTTTTAAAGAAGGAATTAGCAAAACGAAAGTGGGTACAAAAGAATTTGCCGATGCAATAATTGCCAATTTAGGCTTAAAACCTGCTATTTTAAGTGAAGTTTCTTATGCAAAAGACGTGGTGTTACAACTTCCTAAATACCAGAAAAAATCGGCTAAAGTTAAAGAACTTGTGGGAGTAGATTTATTTGTAGATTGGAAAGGTACAAACCCAAACGAACTAGCTGCTTTATTACAAACTATTAATACAGAAAATAAAGAACTTACCATGATAACAAATAGAGGTATTAAAGTATGGCCAGATGGTTTTTCTGAAACATTTTGTACAGATCACTGGCGTTGTAGATTTAAACCAACAAATGGTAAGCTTTTATACAAAAATCAAATTATTACCTTGCTCACAAGAGCTCTTGATGCTAAAATTGATGTTATAAAAACGGAGAATCTTTATGAGTTTGACGGAAAACCAGGATACTCACTAGGTCAGGGGCAGTAATAGAAAGCTTACTAAGAGATAAACACGCAATTGTGTTACATGGCTAAATTTTGTTCTGTAAAAAAATAAGGACACTTCTAAAAGTTCTTTTTATATAAGAAATAAGGATTTTAAAAAAAAGTATTTCGCAATAAAAAGAGGTTTTTGGAGGTGTTCTTGTATATTAAATGAATTGACTTATCCTTTTTATTAATAAAAAAAAATGCTTATATTTAGGGTCTGCTGAAAAACTCAATATTCTTTTTCAAATGATTGAATTAATT
>DAINSR010000220.1:0-4163 GCA_036741255.1 Flavobacterium sp. | reverse complement strand
ATTTTTGATTTATTTTTTTAAAATTTTCTAGTTCAATGGCTTCTCTATTAAATAGTTGCACAATTTTCATTCCGCTTAATCGTTCTTGTACAAATGTGTTTAAATTGGCAACTTGCGTTCTAACTTCGTCAAAAGCTACTCGCATTTTCTTTTGAAAAATATTCGTTGCATATATCAAAATGGGCATTGCTAATAACACTATTAAAGTAAGCTTCCAGTTCATATAAACCATAATGGCTAATATTACTACCATTTTTAGCACATCACTCACAATCATAAACAATCCCTGACTAAAAATGCTTGCAATAGATTCTATATCAGAAACTGAACGGGTTACCAACTTACCCACGGGTTCAGTGTCAAAATACTTCATTTTAAAAGAAGTAATGTGACTGAATAACTTATTTCTAATATCTTTAATAATATCTTGTCCTAGCCAATTTGCCCAATAAGAAAAGTAGAACTGAGCCGCCACTTCTAATATCAACACTAGTCCCGTTAAAATAATATAAAATAAAAGTCCCGTTTGATTGTGCAAACTAATGTAAGAATCAACAGTTTGTTTTAATAAATAAGGACGAGCAGCTGCAAAAACAGACAAAAGAATAGCCCACACAATTACCCACACAAATCTAGATTTATAGGGTTTTGCATAAAAAAGAACTTTTCTTAACGCCTTTGTTTGCAGTTTGTGTTTCATTTAGTAGCTTCTTGTTTCTTTATCAATTATTTAGTGGTTGTTACCTACTATTTTATGTTAAAGTTGATTTATTCCAATTATCAGTATTATTTGTTAATTTTTTTAAAAATGGATATTCAACTTTTTCTAAAAACAATCCGTGAGCAGGAACTGAAAATCCGGCTTTTGAACGATTTTTATTTTCAATTATTTCTTTAAATTGCTCTAATGTGGTTTTGCCTAACCCTATGTTTATCATTGTCCCTACAATAGCACGCACCATATTTCTTAAAAATCGGTCAGCCTTTATAGTAAAAATAAGTTGCTTGTTATTTGTGTTCCACTGTGCCTCTTTTATATTGCAATTATAGGTAAAAACTTCGGTGTTTACTTTAGAGAAACATTCAAAATCTGTGTAATTAAGCAAAATTTGGCATGCCTTATTCATTTTATCGACATCTAATTTTTTGTAATATTGCCAACTCACATTTTCTAAAAACGGATTTTTGTGTGTATGTATGTAATATTTATAAGTTCGAGACGTGGCACTAAATCTTGCATGGGTTTCTGTGCTAACCTCAAAAATAGTATTTACCACAATATCTTTAGGTAAAAAAGAATTCAATTTTGATGCTAAACCATCACAGTCAATAGGTTGATTAACATCAAAATGGGCAAACATTTGTTTTGCATGAACGCCTCTATCAGTTCTACCAGCTCCTGTAATTTCTATGCTGTTATATACTAATGTTTGCAGTGCCTTAGTGAGTGTTTCTTGAATAGACAAGGCATTTGGTTGTTTTTGAAAACCATGATAATTTGTTCCGTTATATGAAAATTCAATAAAATATCTCAATGTTACACAACAACTTTTATTAGTAAAGTTGCAAAACTACAAAATTCAGTTTCAATCTCCGTTTTCATTTCAATAATTAATCTATTTTTGTGATATGATTAAGATATTATTGCTTTCAGACACCCATAGTCATATTGATGACATTATTTTAAAATATGTAAACCAAGCAGACGAGGTTTGGCATGCTGGCGATATAGGCAACCTGATGATTACCGATACAATTAAAAATTTGAAGCCCTTGAGAGCCGTTTTTGGAAATATAGACGATGAAAAAGTCAGACTTGAATTTCCACTTATAAATCGATTTAATTGTGAAGGCGTGTCGGTTTTAATCACACACATTGGAGGATATCCCAGGAAATATAATCAAAATATAAAACGAGAATTAGAAAACAATACACCCCAACTCTTTATATCGGGTCATTCGCACATTCTAAAAGTTATGTATGATAAAAAATTAAATTTGCTTCATATGAATCCAGGGGCAGCAGGTATTTCAGGATTTCATCACGTAAGAACCATGTTGCGATTTGTAATTGATGCCGATAAAATTAAAGACTTAGAAGTTATTGAAATAGGGAAGAGGTAAGGAAGCAATAATTTAAATTTTAGAGCTACTCCACAAAAAAACCCGAATCAACTGAATCGGGTTTTCTTCGCACTAATTAACTAAGATGATAGGTTTATCGCAATCGATCCACAGATTTTACGAGATCTTCGTCCTTTTTTATAGCTTTATTTGCTAAAGCTAGTAAAACGATAGAAATTAAAGGAACAAACATCGCAATACCTTTCTCAGAAACCGCTGCTTCTCCAGATAAATTTAGCGTTCGATACACAAATAATCCTACTAAAATAAAGTTTAATATCATATTCAATCTATTTAACACAAATTGATTTTCTCTTTTTTTAAACAACAATATACTTACTAAGGCACTTATAGATACCAATCCAAAACCAGCTACATATAAGACATCACTAGTAAAATATACGGCATTAAACCTGGCATTTTTCCACAAAGGAAAAAACATAGGAACTAAACTACTCAATATGGCACAAACAAATAGATATAAAGATTGTATTCTTTGAATCATAGTATAAATTTTGTGGGTCAAAAATAACTTTTCTTTTTTTAAATAACTATTGTTTTATTATAAAAATATCGTAATATTGCACCATAAAATCGCAATTACTTCATTTGCGAATGTTTACAAATCTTTACTCACAAAGAAATCATATTGTACATTCTGTATCAACCTAATTTTACAAATCCTTCATGTTTGACATTGAAAAATTAAATGAGATGAAACTCTCAGATTTGCATGAAATTGCAAAAGTTGCTAAAATAAAAAAAATTAGCTCCTTAAAAAAAGATGAATTAATCTATCAAATATTAGATCATCAAGCACTTAATCCCATTGTTCCAGAAGTTGAAACCCCCACTGGTGCTAATGAAAAGAAAGAACAAACAACAGTTACTAGAACAAAAAAGATAGTTCCTTCAAAAATTACTACCTCTGTTGAAAAAAAATCAATTGAAAAAGCATCCACCACTACTAGTAATACTAATGTAAAAAAAACAGCAGAAAAATCAGTAGCAAAAGAAACAGAAAAACCATCACAACAGATTGTAACAGAAAAAAACACAAAAACTGTTGTAAATCAAAAAAACACAGCAATTGACGAAAAACCAGCAGTCAAAAAAGCTACTGAAAAAAAGACTCCACAACTCACAGAAGAACAACGGAAAGCTATTATTGAAAAAGCTAATCAAAACAACCCTAACCACCCCAGCTACATAGGACCTAAAGCCCCTACCATTGAACCTCCTGTTAAAAAAGAAATCAATACTACCGTTAAAAAAAAGACAAATTTTAGAGAGCCTGAGTATGAGTTTGAAGGAATTATTGAGGGAGAAGGCGTTTTAGAAATGATGCCTGACGGATATGGTTTTTTACGTTTTTCAGATTATAATTATTTAGCCTCTCCAGATGATATTTATTTGTCAACCTCTCAAATTAGATTATTTGGTTTAAAAACAGGTGACACCGTTAAAGGAGTGGTGCGTCCGCCAAAAGATGGTGAAAAATATTTTCCGCTTATTAAAGTTTCAAAAATAAACGGACACGATCCACAAGTAGTACGCGATAGAATTTCGTTTGACCATTAGACTCCTATTTTCCCTAAAGAAAAATTTAATTTAGCCGAAAGAGGTAGCACTATTTCAACACGAATTTTAGATTTATTTGCTCCCATAGGAAAGGGGCAACGAGGCATGATTGTAGCCCAACCAAAAACGGGTAAAACCATGTTGCTAAAAGACATTGCAAATGCCATTGCTACAAATCATCCAGAGGTATATTTGATTGTTTTATTAATAGACGAACGTCCAGAGGAGGTTACAGATATGCAACGAAATGTGAAAGGTGAAGTAATTGCCTCTACTTTTGACAGAGAACCACAAGAGCATGTAAAAATAGCAAATATTGTATTAGAAAAAGCCAAACGACTCACTGAGTGTGGCCATGACGTGGTTATACTTCTTGACTCTATAACCCGATTGGCAAGAGCTTATAATACAGTGCAACCCGCATCTGGAAAGGTACTTAGCGGTGGAGTGGATGCAAA
>DAINSR010000219.1:0-4164 GCA_036741255.1 Flavobacterium sp. | reverse complement strand
GTGGTTTGTTAGAAAATACAATGGACTGTTATAGTCTTTTGTCTCGTTTTTTTAAACCCAAAATAAAACTCTCTAATAGCAACAGAATCAATTTAATTAATAATTTAATAATCAATACTTTAGTACAGTAATTTTCACAAAATTAAACAACTTTTTATAATAAAATTTATGAACTATTAGTATTTTATTAAACCCATAAAAAAGCAAAATAATATTGATGAACACTTACATTATGAAATAAATAATTACTTTCGTTTTATAATATAATACAATTTATACTATGCGTAAGAATAATAAATAGTAATTATAATCAAATGAAAATGATGTATTATATAATACTAATTTACACTATTTTTGTATTGTTTTGCAATAAAAATAAAGTATTAAAAATGAATTCAAATATAGTTCCTCCAATAGCAAAAGTAAAAGACACCATACTAGAAAAACACGGAGACAAAAGAATAGACCCTTATTACTGGCTAAACGATAGAGAAAATCCAGAGGTTATAGATTATTTGAATAAAGAAAATGAGTATTACAATAAAATAACTGCTCACACAAAAGCTTTTCAAAAAGATTTATTTGAAGAAATGAAATCTCGAATAAAAGAAGATGATGAGTCTGTGCCTTACTTTTATAATGGATATTACTACATTACTCGATTTGAAAAAGGGAAAGATTATCCTATTTATGCTAGAAAAAAAGAAACATTAGCTGCCAAAGAAGAAATAATTTTTAATTGTAATGAAATGGCAAAAGGCAAATCTTATTTCAATTTGAGTGGTCTTAGTGTTAGCGAAGATAATAAATGGGTTACTTTTGGAATAGACTTAGTTTCCAGAAGACAATATACAATTCAAATTAAAAATTTAGAAACTAACGAAATTCTTCCAGAAAAAATTGAAAACACAACGGGTAGTGCCACATGGGCTAGTGATAATAAAACATTTTTTTATGTTCAAAATGACCAAAAAACCCTTCGCTCAAACAAAATTTATAGGCATGTAATATATACGCCATCAACAAAAGACAAATTAGTATATGAAGAAAAAGATGATACTTTTAACACATTTGTTTACAAAGAAAAGTCAAAAAAGTATTTAGTTATAGGTTCTTCAAGTACTTTAACAAATGAATATCAAATTTTAGAATCTAACAATCCCACGGGCAATTTTAGATTTTTTCAAAAAAGAATAAGAGGTTTAGAGTATAGTATTTCACATTTTGAAAACAGCTTTTATATTGTTACCAACAAAGACAAGGCAACAAATTTTAAGTTAATGAAAACCCCCGAAAATAAGACATCAGCTAAAAATTGGGTTGAAATTATTCCGCACAGAGAAGAAACACTATTAGAAGGAATAGATATTTTTAAAGACTATTTAGTTATTGAAGAACGCACAAACGGTTTAAATAAAATTCAAGTTAGACCTTGGTCTGGAGCAGGAGCCTATTATTTACCTTTTGAGAGTGAAACCTATACCGCATATACCACCACAAACCCAGATTTTGATACAAATATACTTAGATATGGATATCAATCATTAACCACTCCATCATCTGTGATTGATTTTAATATGAAAACTAAAGAGAAAAACATATTAAAAGAACAAGAAGTTTTAGGTGGAAAATTTGACAAAAATAATTATGTAGAAGAACGCATCTGGGCCATTGCAACAGATGGTACTAAAATTCCAATATCTTTAGTTTATAAAAAAGGATTAAAAAAAGACGGTACAAATCCATTACTTCAGTATGCCTACGGATCTTATGGTTATTCTATGGATGCCTATTTTTCAACCACAAGATTAAGTTTACTCGATAGAGGATTCATATATGCTATTGCCCATGTAAGAGGTGGAGAAGATTTAGGCAGAAGTTGGTATGAAGACGGAAAATTATTAAAGAAAATGAATACTTTTACAGATTTTATGGACTGTTCTAATTTTTTAATTGAGCAAAAATATACTTCTGCAAAACATTTATATGCAGAAGGAGGTTCTGCAGGAGGGTTATTAATGGGAGTTGTTGTAAACATAGCCCCACAATTATATAATGGTGTTATAGCTCAAGTCCCCTTTGTAGATGTTGTTACTACCATGTTAGATGAATCCATACCTTTAACAACAGGAGAATATGACGAATGGGGAAATCCTAATGAAAAGATATATTATGACTATATGAAATCATATTCACCTTATGACAATGTAAAAGAACAAAAATATCCTAATATGCTGGTTACAACAGGTTTACACGATTCGCAAGTGCAATATTGGGAACCCGCAAAATGGGTAGCCAAATTAAGAAGAAAAAAAATTGACAAAAATATTTTATTACTCAATACTAACATGGAAGCTGGTCATGGTGGGGCTTCGGGCAGATTTGAACAACTAAAAGAAACCGCAAAAGAGTATAGTTTTTTATTAGATTTAGAAGGTATTGAAAAATAAATAAAATTTTTATAAATTTGTCAGGTTTTAAGGTTGCCACAAATCTATAAAAGTTTACCTTTACTAACATAGTATTATGAAAGAACAAATAGACGCCTATAATAATGTTTTAGAACTCATTGGAAAAACTCCTCTGATAAAGTTAAATAAAATAGCAAATTCTTTAGAAGGTAATTTCTACGCAAAAGTTGAAGCTTTCAATCCAGGTCACTCTACAAAAGACAGAATTGCTTTATATATTATTGAAGAAGCAGAAAAACAAGGAATATTATCACCCGGAGATACCATTATAGAAACAACATCTGGAAACACAGGATTTAGTTTAGCCATGGTAAGCATCATTAAAGGATATCACTGCATCCTTGCCGTAAGTTCTAAATCATCAAAAGACAAAATTGATATGCTGCGAACTATGGGAGCTAAAGTATATGTGTGTCCTGCTAATGTATCTGCAGATGATGAAAGATCTTATTATAGTGTAGCAAAAAGACTTCATGAAGAAACAAAAGGTTCTGTGTATATTAATCAATATTTTAACCAGCTCAATATAGATGCTCATTACAAATCTACGGGTCCAGAAATTTGGGAGCAAACTAAGGGACAAGTAACACATTTGGTAGCCTGTAGCGGAACAGGAGGAACAATATCTGGAATAGCTAGATATTTAAAAGAAAAAAATCCCAATGTAGTTATTTTAGGGGTAGATGCTTTTGGTTCTGTACTAAAAAAATATCACGAAACTAAAGAATTTGACAATAACGAAATTTATCCATACAGAATTGAAGGACTAGGAAAA
This sequence comes from Flavobacterium sp., assembly GCA_036741255.1. Classification (GTDB taxonomy): domain Bacteria; phylum Bacteroidota; class Bacteroidia; order Flavobacteriales; family Flavobacteriaceae; genus Flavobacterium. Next base: position 918 of record DAINSR010000219.1, on the reverse strand, counting down.
AACTTAATACCCACAGCAACTGATTTTGATAGTATTGATAAATTTATAAAAGTAACAGACGAAGAAAGTGCCCACACTGCTAGACAATTAGCAAAAACTGAAGGTCTTTTTGTTGGATATACTTCAGGAGCTGCATTTCAAGCAGTAAAACAATATGCTCAAGAGGGCGAGTTTAATAAAGATAGCCATGTAGTTATTATTTTTCCTGATCATGGTTCAAGATATATGAGTAAAGTGTTTAGCGACGATTGGATGAGTGATCAAGGATTTTTTGATAGCATAAACATAGAACAAGAACAACAAATAGAATTTATAAAATAAAATCAATCAAAATCTTTCTTAATGAAGTTTTTTTATTTTCAAAAATTCTTTAAGACACTTCTTGTGTACAGTATCTCAAAAAACTAAAAAATCCATAATAAAAACCACCAAAAAATAGGTATAGCCTCTACCCAAAAACGGCTATAATATCTACTCCTATTTGAATGAACAAAAAATGTAAACAACAATAAAAGTAGAGCAATAATCAATAAAATAATCTGTTGTCTTTGATTGCTAAAAGGGTTTATAAACTCAAGAATAATAAAAGCCAAAATTAAAATATAGCTAACTTTTTTTGTACTTTCTACTCCTAATAATTGTGGTATAGTTTTTAATTTTTTATCATCTTGCTTGAGGTCTATGATTTCAAAAATGAGTAACAAAATTAGTGTTAAAAGAAAACGCTGCAAAAATTTTAAAAATTGGGGTGCCATAAATTCTAATTCTGAATTGACAACAGGCATAATAAAAGTTACTACAGCCCAAGCAAATGAAACAAAAAATATTTTTATAGTACTAAAATTTCTAATGTTTTGTTTTTTTGGAAAAACAGGTAAGGTATAAAGTATGATAACTAAAAGAGCAAAAAAGGCAATA
>DAINSR010000218.1:0-4167 GCA_036741255.1 Flavobacterium sp. | reverse complement strand
AGGGGAGATTCTTACCAACCGGTGTACGCCATTTTCTCCTTTGAGGTAGCCAAAAGAGTAATCGCCTTCAATTTCTAGGGTAACGGTTTTTATACCTGCCACATCGCCCTCTTGATAGTTGAGTTCTTTTATTTTAAAGTTTTGTTTTTCAGCCCACATCATGTACATACGCATGAGCATGGATGCCCAATCACAACTTTCAGTGCCACCAGCACCAGCAGTAATTTGCAGCACGGCACTCAAACTGTCGCCCTCGTCTGAAAGCATGTTTCTAAACTCTATGTCTTCTATATGCGTAAGCACAGCATTATAGTAGTCTGATACTTCTTGTTCTGATACTTCTCCTTCTTTAAGAAATTCAATCATAATTTGAAGTTCTTCTACCATGCTTACACCTGTGTTGTAATCCTCAACCCATTTCTTTTTTGAGCGAAGTTCTCTAACGATTAATTGGGCTTGTCTTGCATTGTTCCAAAAATCAGGTGCAAAAGTTTTTTCTTCGTCGTTTGCTATTTCTATTAATTTTCTATCGACGTCAAAGATACCTCCTTAACGCACCAAGGCGATTAATAATGTCTTTTACTTGTTCTGTGTTTATCATAAATTACATATTGTTTTTAGTGGTCTAGCCCCGATAGAAACGGCATCCTTTTTTAAATTTTTAAGGCAATGTGCGTTAAAAATTTAAAAAAGATATAGTGAATAGCGGGATTAGCTTCTAATAAAAAATTTATCAAAAATAGTATTTTTTATTAAGATTTTGAAATTAATTTAGATTGCTAGAAATAAGATGCACCACGGCATTTGTACTATAGTTTAATTTAGTGGTAAAAAGATGATTGAGTAATTTTGTAACTTAATTTTTGCTTAATTAGTTTCTTTTGTTATTGCATTCGTTTAAAATTTGCGTTACTTTGATATGCTAAATACCAGTTGTTATGAAAAAAATATTTTTAAGCTTATTTTTATTAAGCATTTCAGTTTGTTTTGCTCAAGAGTGGAGTACAAATTTTAATGAGGCTAAAGCACTTGCAAAGAAAGAATCAAAATCAATTCTTTTGGTTTTTTCGGGATCAGATTGGTGTGCACCGTGTATAAAGCTAGATAAAACAGTGTGGCAATCACAAGTTTTTAAAGATGCTTCAAAGGAAAACTGGATTTTGTTAAAAGCAGATTTTCCAAAAAAAAGAGCTAATTTATTATCAGAAAATCAATCAAAATTAAATAAGGAATTAGCTGAGAAATACAATCCTGAAGGAAGTTTTCCAAAGGTTGTTAAACTAAATAGTGATGGTAAAGTGCTGGGGATTATGGGTTTTGAAAAAATTACCGCCGCTGCCTATGTTGCTAAGTTGAAATCTATTCGTTAGTATGAGGGTTTTATTGATTTTATTTTTATTTGTGTTTTCGGGTAGTGGAAGAGGTCAAGTTACGTATAAAAAATCGGCTTTTTTACTAGGAAGCCCTTTTGAAATTACTGTAATAGCGGCAGACAGCCTTGTTGCAAAATCATATACTGATGAGGCAATTAAAGAGGTAAGTCGCATTGAGAATTTGATTTCTGACTGGATACCCACCACACAAATTTCAAATGTCAATAAAAAAGCAGGAATACAGCCCGTAAAAGTTGATTTAGAAGTATTTAATTTAGTTGAAAGAGCCCTAAAAATTTCTAAATTGACAAACGGTGCATTTGATATTTCTTATGCTTCTATGGATAAAATTTGGAAATTTGATGGTTCCATGAAAAAGATGCCCACTGCTTTAGAAATAAAAAAATCAGTTGAGAAAGTGGGCTATAAAAATGTAATTCTTAATTTGAAAGACACCACTATTTTTTTAAAAAATAAAGGAATGAAAATTGGTTTGGGGGGCATAGGACAAGGTTACATAGCCGATAAAATAAAAGAACTCTTAAAATCAAAAGGTTGTTTGTCTGGGTTAGTGAATGTTTCTGGAGATATTAGTGCATGGGGAAGACAAATAGATGGTAAACCCTGGACTATTGGGGTGATTAATCCGATGAATAAAAGCAAAATTTTTGCAACCTTTCCGTTAGACAATTGGGCGGTAGAAACTTCGGGGAGTTATGAAAAGTTTGTTACCTTTAATGGAAAGCGATATGCACACATTATAGACCCAAGAACAGGATATCCTGCTAGTGGTGTTGTGAGCATAACCGTATTTGCCCAGCAAACAGAAATGGCAGATGCACTTGCAACCGGAATTTTTGTAATGGGAGTAGAGGTGGGGCTTGATTTTGTGAATCAAATCAAAGGATTAGAATGTATTATTGTTGATGATAAGGGAGTTATACATACTTCAAAAAACATAGATTTAAAAAAATATCAATAAAATGTTTTTACAAAAGTTCTTCAATACAAGGAATTGATTGTAGGTGTTGCTCCCTAAAGGCATTGAGATACTAATAAAAAAACAAAAATTAAAATCAAATGAAAAAACTAATGGTTGTTATTGTAATTCTTGTAAGTTTTTCTTCGTGCAAGGCTGTTAAAGAATATGATATGCAAAATATAAATGACACCTCCATGAAATTGTCAGCTCAATCTGCTGAACGCTATGAAACTGCATTTCAAGTATATAGAGAGGCTGCAGCTGGAGCAAACGGTGGAAAAACGGGTGGCGGTTGTGGTTGTAATTAATAAAATGAAACAAATGAAATATTACTTATTCTTTTTTGTGTTGTTTATAAATTGTAGCTTTACAATGGGGCAACAAAATGACACAATTGTATATAAAAAGCGTGTTTTAGAAGCTGCAGAAGTTGATTTTTTGCTTAGTTATTATAAACAAGATGGCATACATTCATCAGTTTCTGGAGGTGTAGGGTCAGAAAATTTAACAGATTTGGCTTCAAATATTATTGTATCAATGCCTTTAAATGTTGATGATGTGCTTACTATTGACGTGGGGGTTTCTGCTTACACATCTGCTTCGTCAAGCAATATTAATCCGTTTGATGCCGCAAATACAAATCCTTGGCAGGCTTCATCTGGGGCATCACAAAGCGATCAACTCACATCTTTAGTTGCAAATTATAGTCATTCTAGTGATGACAGAAATTTTATTTGGAATGCCGATGTGTCTTTTTCAAATGAGTATGATTATACTTCTATTGGTTTTGGTGGTGGAATTGCCCAATTGTTTAATAATAAAAACACTGAAATTTCTCTAAAAACAAATGTGTATTTAGATCAATGGCGGCCTATTTATCCAAAAGAATTGATAGATTTTAATAGTAATAGACCTAGTTATTCTGTAATTGACGAAAACGGAAATCTAACAATGGCATACAATACATCCTTGTTTTCTGAATGGAGCAAAACAAATCGAAATTCCTACTCGGCTTCATTTGGTTTTTCTCAAGTTGCCACTAAAAACATGCAGTTTTCATTATTTTTTGATTTAATCTATCAAAACGGAATGTTATCTACACCCTATCACAGAATACATTTTGCTGATAAACCCGATTTTTATGTGGGTCAGGCCCAATATATATCAATATATGAAACTTCTCAAAATCAAGGGGTTTATAAACTAGCCGATGCCATTGAGTGTTTGCCTCAAAGCAGAACTAAAATTCCTTTTGGAGCTCGATTCAATTATTATATTAATGAATACATAACATTGCGTACCTATTATAGATATTACTGGGACAACTGGGATATAACTTCGCACACCGCAAGTATAGAACTACCTGTTAAAGTTTCTGATAGATTTACTGTTTTTCCCATGTATCGCTATTATACGCAACAACAATCAACGTATTTTGCTCCTTTTGAAAAGCATCTTTCCTCAGAAAAATATTACACATCAGATTATGACCTGTCTAGTTTTAATGCTCATCAGTATGGTTTTGGAATAAATTATATTGATATTTTTACTTCGTTTCATTTGTGGAAATTTGGATTAAAAAATATTGATTTTAGATTTAATCATTATAATCGGAGTGATGGCTTGAGGGCAAATATAGGTAGCATTGCCTTTAAATTTGTAATGTAATATTTGAAGTTTTTTTAAAATAGATTGCTTAAAAGTCAAATTTTTATAATTATTAACTTATACCGATTATGTATTCAATATAGTCCAATAAAAAATGGACTATTTTCATACTATATCGGCATTATACCATAAACTATTGGACTA
>DAINSR010000217.1:0-4168 GCA_036741255.1 Flavobacterium sp. | reverse complement strand
CGTATTCCATTTTGTAAATTTACAACTTTCACAAAATATCCAGTAGAACCTTAAAATTAAATGAATCGTAATCTTTGTAACTTTGAATTTAGAAAAACAAAACATGATTTCAATTTCAGATAAAACACTTCAAGACTTAGAGTTTACAACTATTTTGCAAACAGTTTCTGATAAATGCAACACCGATTTAGGGATGCAAAAAGCACTGCTCATCAAACCTTTTAAAGATAAAGAATTACTCATGGAGGCTCTTTTGCAAACCTCAGAATATGTTTCTTCATTTAGCAATAACAACACAATTCCTAATCACGGATTTGATAACCTCACAAAAGAAATTCAATTTCTTCAAATAGAAGATAGTTTTTTAGAGGTTAGTAGCTTCAGAAAATTGGCTCAATTATCTGAAACTTCAAACGTTTTGATTAAATTTTTTGAAAAATTTGAAGAATATTATCCCAATCTAAATAAAAAAGCAACACAGGTTGAATTTACAAAATACATCATTCAAAAAATAGATGAAGTTGTAGATAAATTTGGAGAAATTAAAGACAATGCTTCACCAGACTTGATTAACATAAGAAGAGACATAAATGTAGTTAGAGGAAAGGTAAACCAAAGTTTTGGCATGGCATTAAGCCAATATAATTCCTTGGGATATTTAGACGACATCAAAGAAAGTGTAATGGAAAATCGAAGGGTTTTAGCGGTTTTAGCCATGTATAGGAAAAAAGTAAAAGGCTCCATTTTAGGAAGTTCTAAAACAGGAAGCATTGCTTACATTGAACCAGAAGCAACCCTTAAATACTCAAGAGAACTAAGCAATTTAGCTTATGAAGAACGTGAAGAAATTCAACGCATACTAAAAAAACTAAGCTATGAAATTAGACCTTTTACCCAATTATTATTACAATATCAAGATTTTTTAAGTGATATTGATGTGATAGCCGCAAAGGCTAAATATGCCTTTAAATTAAATGCCATTTTACCTGAAATTACTGAAAATAAACATTTGTATTTTAGAGATGCCTATCATCCTATTTTATATAGTAATAACAAAGCAAAAAATCAAGTTACCTATCCTCAAACTATTGAATTAGAAAACACCAATAGAATCATCGTAATTTCTGGACCTAATGCTGGCGGAAAAACTATATCACTCAAAACAATTGGATTATTGCAGTTAATGCTTCAAAGTGGTTTTTTAATTCCTGTTCATGAGCGAAGTAAAACATTTTTATTTGATCGAATTTTGACCGATATAGGCGATAATCAATCTATTGAAAATCATTTAAGCACCTATAGCTATCGACTAAAAAACATGAATCAATTTTTAAAAAAATGTAACAATAAAACGCTATTTCTCATTGACGAATTTGGAACAGGATCTGACCCAGAGTTAGGTGGAGCTTTAGCCGAAACTTTCTTAGAAGAATTTTACCACCGTGAAGCCTTTGGGATTATAACAACACATTATACTAACCTTAAAATTTTAGCAAACGAATTGCCCTTTGCCACTAATGCCAACATGCTTTTTGACGAAAAGTCTTTAGAACCGATGTATAAACTGCATTTGGGTCAGGCGGGAAGTTCCTTTACTTTTGAAGTAGCTCAAAAAAATGGTATTCCTTTTGGGCTGATAAACCGTGCAAAAAAGAAAATTGAAAAAGGAAAAGTTAGATTTGATAAAACCATTGCAACACTTCAAAAAGAACGATCCAAATTAGAAAAAACTTCTATAAATTTAAAAGAAGAAGAAACTAAAGCAAGAGAAGAAAGCAAGAAAATGGAAGTTATTAATGCAAAAATTCAAGACAAATTAGAACGCTATCAAGAATTATATGATGCCAACCAAAGATTAATTTATATAGGTTCAAAAATAGAAGATATTTCAGAAAAATATTTCAATAATAAAGATAAAAAAACACTCATTGGTGATTTTTTAAAACTTGTAGAAATTGAAAATTCTAAGCGAAAAAAAGCCACCGCAAAAGATAAAAAAGCTGCTGATGTGAAACAAAAAGCACTTGTAAAAGAAGTGGAACTAAAAGTAGAAAAAATTAGGGAAAAGAAAAAAGAAGAGAAAAGGAAAAAGCTTCAAAAAGAAATTAGCAAACCTCTTGTTGTCTTAAAAGTGGGTGATCGTGTGCGTATGAAAGACGGAAAATCTATTGGCACTATTGACAAAATAGAAAAAACAAAAGCCATAGTTAACTATGGTATTTTTAAATCAACAGTAAGTTTAAGCGAACTAGAGATTGTTTAATACAAATTAATCTTTAGAAATCTATTACAAACTATATTTTTAACACCATGTTTGAAATTATGATTTGAAGAAGTTTCAAAAAACTGTCAAGCTAATTTGACTTATCTATAACACTTTCATAAATTATTTTTTGTATGTTTTCACGAATATTTGCCCTAGATAATTTATTTATAGCATTAGAATCTGGATAAGTTCTGTTCGATAAAAAAACATAAACTATTTCTTTTTCCGGATCTGCCCAAGCCATAGTACCGGTAAATCCAGTATGACCAAAGCTCGTTTTGGAAACACATCCACACGTGGGACCAGCAGTTCCGAGTTGAGGCTTATCAAAACCAACCCCTCGCCTATTAGATTGTTCGCAGAAATAGCAGGTGTTAAAATCATTCATCGTTTTTTCTGAAAAAAATCGAGTGGTACCATACACTCCTTTTTGCAAATACATTTGCATCATTTTAGCCACATCAAGTGCGTTAGAAAACAATCCGGCATGACCAGAAACTCCTCCCTGCATAGCAGCAGCCATATCATGAACATTACCATGAATGGTTTGATACCTAAAATAATTATCTTCTTCAGTAGGGATAATTTGATTAAGTGAAAATTTCTCTAAAGGGTTATATGTTGTGTGATTCATCCCCATTTGACTATAAAAATTCTCCTCTACCAATACATTTAATTTCTTTTTTGTGTGTCGCTCAATATATTCTTTAAGTATAATAAAAGAAAAATCGCTGTATTTATACTCATTTGTGGGCAATAGCTTACTTTTTACAATAGAATTTATGATAGTATCGTTAAAATCATGTCTTAAATATAAATTTTCTGCTACTTTATTAGGAAACTCTTTTGAAAATGTTTGCCTATAATACAATGGATTAGGTCTTTTTTCTTTATCTAATGTCTTGAGATAAAAAGCTTCCCATGCCTGAAAACCAGCCTGATGTGAAAGCATTTCTAAAAGTGTCTTATTCTCTTTATTTGATTTTTTAAAAACAGGCAACATCTCTTTTAAAGGAGTGTCTAGTGTTATAACGCCTTTATCATAAATTTGCATTAAACTGGGTAAAGTGGCAAGTATTTTTGTTAGTGAGGCTACATCATATAAATCTGTATTTTTTACTTTAATAGTATCATTATATGTGTGAGTGCCAAATGACTTTTGATAAATTACATTACCTTTTCTGGCAATTACAACTTGAGCTCCTGGTGTCATTTTTTCGTTTATGGCTTTTAAAACAATGGAGTCTATGCCAGCTAATTTTTCTGCATCAATACCCACATTTTCTGGACTATTGAACCCTAATCTATTGATTTCATTTGTTTTTAAGCCTGTGCTTACTTTAAAAAATTCGTTTATAGAAACAGGGAGTTTACCTTTTGAACCGTTTGAACCAAAAATTATATCAGGAACTAACTGCTGAGTAAATTTATTATTTTGGTAAGCCATAATAAATCCGTCTAAAGTCGAAAAATTTATCGTTGAGGTTACAGAATAAGGTCGAGAAAAAAAAGCTAAAATAGTAGGTTTTTGCTTTGATATGGAGTTAATCCATCTAATCTCTTCTGAGGTAGGATTGTTTTTTTTCCAGATATTATCTGCCTTGTGAAAACCTATAATCACTTTATCAAAATCTTGAAGTTTTGATAAAATAGTGTCAATAGAGACGGATGTAATCTCTGAAACATCTGTAAATTCTCTCAAATGATTTAAAAAAGCGTCATGACTATCGTCTCCAATTTTAACGTATGCAATTTTTTCATTTTTTAAAACCTTAATTGGAATTATATCATTAATGTTTTGAAGTGTGGTTATAGCATTTTCAAACAATTGATAATTGAGTGCTTCATAATCTGGCTTGTTAATATCATGATATAAGTTATTGATTTCAATAGGTTTATGAT
>DAINSR010000216.1:0-4205 GCA_036741255.1 Flavobacterium sp. | reverse complement strand
AGGATTCATAACCCTGAGGTCACGGGTTCAAATCCCGTCTTCGCTACAAATTCCGAACCCATTCTCACAAGGGTTCGGTTTTTTATTTTAATTCTTATCTACTTATTTTTATTGAATAATCATAGCTTTTAATTTTTCTCTATATCTATTTAGAACAAATTCTTTGTGAATAAAACCCATTAATTTACCATTTTTTATAACGGGAAGTGTTTTTAAATTATGAGTATCAAATTTTTCCATCACCACATCCATGGTTTCATCATAAAAAACAAGTTCAACCGGCTGTTTCATGACATCATTTGTGGAGGTAAACTTTATTTGAAAGGGCGAAAACATAATTTTTCTTACATCATCTAAATATATTAATCCTAGCAACTCTCCATTTTCATTAATGATTGGAAAGATGTCTTGGTCAGATGATTGAATTTTATCTACTAAATCTTCTAAATTTTCACTTGCCAATAGGGCATGATAGTTTGTTTGTACCAGTTTTAGTAAATCTAGCGATGTTAGAATATTTTTGTCTTTATTGTCTGTAAAAACTTCACCTTTGTCCGCAAGATGTTTAATATCAAATGAATAAGGTTCAAATTGCTTTGAAATGGCATAGCTAACAGAAGAAACAATCATTAAAGGCACCATAAGATCGTAGCCACTTGTGATTTCTGCAATTAAAAAAATAGCGGTTAAAGGTGCATGAAACAAGCCACTTAATATTCCTGACATGCCCACAAGTGTGAAATTTGTAACAGGTAATTTATATAGTCCAGAATAATTTACAATACTAGAAAAAACAAATCCTAAATAGGAACCCACAAACAATGAGGGAGCAAAATTTCCTCCATTACCTCCCGAACCTATGGTGAGACCCGTTGCAAAAACTTTTATCATCATTGTGAGTCCAATAAAAATCAAGACAATCCACGAATTATTTTTATAGCTACTTATAAGTGTGTTTTCTAATATTTTTTCGGGTTGGTTATCGGCTAAATTTTTTATACTGGTGTATCCCTCACCAAAAAGGGTGGGGAATAAGAAAATAAGTAAAGCTAGTATTCCTGCTCCAGCGAGTGCTTTGTGATAAGGTTTGAGCTTACTTTTGTTAAAATAGAGTTCTATTTTTCCAAAATACCTGGCATAATATATTGATAATAGACCCGATAACAAACCTAAAATGACATAGAATAGTATATTGTGATAATCAAAATTTTGAACAGAATTAAATGAAATTAAAATATCTTCGTTTAATACAATATTGGCAATGAGTGCTCCAGTTGCTGCACTTATGATAATGGGTATAAATGCGGTGATACTCATATCTGCTAAAACTACCTCAATGGCAAATAAAACTCCCGCAATAGGTGCATTAAAAGCGGCAGCAATACCAGCAGCAACACCACAGGCTAGTAATAATGTTCTATCTTTATAACTCAGTTTATAATTTTGGGCATAATTACTCCCAAAGGCGGCTCCAGTGATGGTAATAGGCGACTCTAAACCTGCACTTCCGCCCATACCCACTGTTAATGAACTTGTTATTACTTGGGCATAGAGTTGCTTTTTGGGGAGTTTGCCACCATTTTTTGCTACGGCGTATAAAATGTGTGATGTTCCTTTTTCAATAGAACCATCAAGAAATTTACGAACTATAAAAACAGTTAAAATTATTCCGATAACTGGTAAAATACTATTGCTGTAGGGTAATTGTAGTAAACCATCTATGTACTGCGAAAATTGAAATACTTTGTGTGCAAATGCCTTTAAAACAACAACAGCTAGAGCTGCTGAAATTCCGACTAAAACACATGAAAAATAAATAAATTGTCTGGGGGATAAAAATGTTTTTAGAAGAAAAATATATCGTTCTAAACGCTTAAAATTTAAGCTAATAAATCTAAAAATTGGGCTGACTTTTGTTGATGTCATTTTTCTTTTTAAGAGTTGCTAATGTATCAATTTTTAGTAAAAAAATAAAGATTTTAACCTGCATTAACACAAAATTATATTAAGGACAGCTTAAAAGATTCGTTTTTTGAGGTGTTCTTAAATCTAAATTGTTTAAAAGACTTTTGTTTTTTACAGTAAACTTTCAATTATGACTTGGTTTTATAGGAAATCCCTATATTTGTGATTCAAAATTTTTTTAATATAATGCAAAAAACATACAAAATAGCAGTTGTTCAGTTAAACCTAAACAATACTCCCGAAAATAATTTGAAAAAGTGTTTGCAATGGGTACGAGATGCAGCTGCAAAAGGGGCAGAGGTTATTTCTCTACCAGAATTGTATAGCAGTCATTATTTTTGTCAAAGTGAGGATACAAACAATTTTTTGCTTGCAGAACCTCTATACAATATTTCATTTACTGCATTTAGTGCCTTAGCAAAAGAATTAGGCGTGGTTATTATAGTTCCGTTCTTTGAAAAAAGAATGTCAGGAATTTATCATAATAGTGCTTACATTATTGATGTTGATGGAACTGAAGCCGGTTTATATCGTAAAATGCACATTCCAGACGATCCTCATTTTTATGAAAAATTCTACTTTACGCCGGGCGATTTGGGTTTTAAATCTAACCCTACTAAAAAAGGAAATATTGGCGTTTTAATTTGTTGGGATCAATGGTATCCAGAAGCCGCTCGAATTACTGCTCTTAAAGGAGCCGAGGTGTTGTTTTATCCTACGGCTATTGGCTGGCATCCTAAAGAAAAAGCACAATATGGAAACAATCAATATAATGCATGGATGAATGTTATGAAAGGTCATGCCGTTGCTAATGGTGTTTTTGTAGCCGCAGCAAATAGAATTGGATTAGAGCAATACTTGCCAGATACAGACGGCATAGAATTTTGGGGAGCATCTTTTATTGCGGGCCCTCAAGGAGAAATATTAGCTCAGGCATCTCATGACAAAGAAGAAATTATTATGGCTAACGTAGATTTAGATTTGCAAGAAAATGTGCGTCAAAACTGGCCGTTTTTTAGAGATAGACGAATAGATGCTTTTAACGAGATTACTAAAAGAGCAATAGACTCATGAGAAGATTTCCTGCAGAATGGGAAAATCAAGAAGGCGTTTTGCTTTGTTTTCCTCACAATGGTAATGACTGGCCTGGGAAATATGGAGCCATCCAGTGGGCTTTTGTAGAATTTATAAAAAAAATTGCATCTGTTGAAAAAGTTTTTTTAATTGTTTGCGACACTAAACTACAAGATAAAGTAACTGAAATGCTTGAGATGGCTCATGTTTCTATGAATAATATTTCTTTTATTATTCAAAAAACCAATAGGAGCTGGATGCGCGATTCTGGACCTATTATTGTTCAAAATGGTACTAATAGAGAGGCTATCAATTTTAACTTTAATGGTTGGGCAAAATATAAGAATTTTCAGTTAGATAAACGGGTACCTTCAAAAGTGGCTCATCATTTAGGTATTCCGCTTATTCAGGCTACTTACAAGGGTAAGCCTATTATTTTAGAAGGTGGTGCCATTGATGTAAATGGTAAAGGTACCCTTATAACTTCTGAAGAATGTTTGTTGCATCCTACGATTCAAGTGCGGAATCAAAATTTTACTAAAGAAGATTATGAGGCTGTTTTTAAGGAATATCTGGGCGTTACAAACGTAATTTGGTTAGGAAATGGAATCATAGGTGATGATACGCACGGACATATTGACGATTTATGCCGATTTGTGAATCCAAATACCATCATAACTGTGGTAGAGGAAGATTCTAAAAGTCCAAACTTTGAAGCCTTGCAAGACAATTTAAAACGATTGCAAAATGCTGTTTTAGAAGATGGTTCTGCCCCAAAAATCATTACATTACCCATGCCAAAAATAGTGGAGTTTGATGGTTTAGTGATTCCTGCTAGTTATGCCAACTTTTTAATTATCAATAAATTTGTATTAGTCCCCACGTTTAATGATCCTAATGATAGAATAGCACTTAATGTTTTAGCAGATTGTTTTCCAAACAGAGAGATTATAGGGATTAGTGCCATTGACTTGATTTGGGGTTTTGGAACTTTGCATTGTTTGAGTCAGCAAATTGCGGAGTAATAATAGAATATGACTGTCCGTTACTTGTACCGTTCATTAAAAATGAGTATCTTTGAAATTAGAAACCAAATTTTAGAAAGATGAATTTATTAACCTAACGACAATATATAGTAAATATTTTGTATATTTGTCCTATGGAAA
>DAINSR010000215.1:0-4309 GCA_036741255.1 Flavobacterium sp. | reverse complement strand
ATACTTGTGGTTATTGAACCTTGAAAGTTAAATAACAAATTCTAGAAAAATTCTAGAAAAAAATTTCATAAAAAAATTTTCCTTAAAAGAAAAATGAAGAACGTTAAAAATAACCATCCCCTTGTTTCCATTTGCATTCCCATATACAATGGCGAAAAGTATTTGAAAGAAGCCCTCTTATCTGCTATAAATCAAACCTATTCGAATCTAGAAATAATAATTTCAGATGATAACTCAAAAGACAACTCATTACTAATTGCTAAAACAATATTAGAAAAAAGCGCCATACCTTATACAATAATAAACCACACCCCCTCTGGTATTGCAGAAAACTGGAACAATGCTATTAGAAATTCAAATGGAGTTTATATAAAACTACTGTTTCAAGATGATGTTTTGCACAAAGATTGTATAAGTAAAATGGTTCATGAAATTGAAAAATATCAATCTGTGGGCTGTGTTTTTTGTACACGAACTATTTTATATGATAATTATGAATCAAACAAATATTGGCTAAACAATTATAAATCGCTTCAAGAGGGATTAGATTTTAAAGATAAACAATTTATAAATGGGCGACAGTTTTTAAAAAGAAAGGATTTATTAAATGAGCCATTAAACAAAATAGGGGAGCCACCCACCACCCTCATTAGAAGAAGTTGTTTTGATATCATTGGATATTTTGATAACAGCTTGGTTCAGGCGTTAGATTTAGAGTATTGGTACCGTATTATGACTAAGTTTGACTTAATTTTTTTAGAAGAGTCGTTAATCAGTTTTAGGCTTCATGAAGAGCAACAAAGCAGTAGAAATACAAAGCGTGTTATTAAAGATTTTATTAGATTTCCGTTCATATTGTTTAAACGATATTTTAAATACTTGCATTTTAATGTACAAATGAAAATTATAAGAAACATGCTTGCTATTACAAAAAATAAAATTTTTCCTAAATGATAGCTATCGTTATTCCTTATTATAAAATCTATTTTTTAGATAAATTACTTAGTTCTCTAAAAAACCAAACCGATAAAAGATTTCGGGTTTATATAGGTAATGATTGCAGTCCAGATGATCCTGAAGAAATTATAAATCAATACAGAGATAGCTTAACTATTATTTATAAGAAATTTGACACTAACATTGGTGGCAAATCACTGCCTATGCAATGGGAACGTTGTATGGATTTAATAGGTAACGAAGAATGGTTTATGATGCCCGGAGATGATGATAGCTACCAGCCCAATGTTATTGCCAAGTTTTATGAAAATAAAGAAATCATAGATAAAAATAACATTCAGGTTGTAAAATATGCTACCGTACTCATTGATGAGAATGACAATATCACATCGCACAAATACGAACATCCTGTTTTTGAAAAATCAACCGATGCCTTTTTTAGAAAATTTTTAGGTAATTCTAGAAGTTCTCTTTGTGAATATGTGTTTAAAACATCTCAATATAAAAAATATAAATTTAAAAAATATCCATTAGCATGGGCATCAGATGATATGGCATTTTTAGAATTTAGTAATTTTAAACAAATTTATGCTATTAATGATGCTGTTGCAAATTATAGAAATTCAGATTTTAATATTTCTGGTAAAAGTGATAAAGATCAACACAAAAAAAATGTGGCAATAGCTCTTTTTTTTAAGGATTTATTATTTTGTTATATTTTAAATTTTACAAACAAACAAAAATATTATGTTTTGAAATATACAATCTTATACACGGCTTTGAGTTGTATAAGTTGGTTTAAAAAGTAAAAAATAACTAATGGTAGATAAATCTTATCAATAAAAATAAAATAACCACATGAAATTAAGCGTTATTATCCCTGTTTATAATGCACAAAATACAATAGAAAAATGTGTTGAAAGTATTGTTTTACAAAAGTCTAATTGGTCTGATATTGAAATAATTATTTGTAATGACGGTTCTACAGATAATTCTCAAGAAGTTTTAAATGCACTATCATCACAATATAACTGGGTAATTGTTGCCCATTTAGAAAAAAAAGGAGTTTCAGAAGCAAGAAATTATGCATTATCAAAAGTAACTGGAGATTATGTTTGGTTCATAGATTCAGATGATTATGTGAGTATAGATTCTTTAAATTTAATTTATAAATCTTTATATAATAGTCAAATAGAAGTTTTACATTTTGGCTATTTAGAGGAAACGGCAGTTTCATTTGAAAAAAAGCTACCTAAGTATAACGCCAATATCCAAATTGATGGATTTGAATTTTTAGAGAAAAATGATGGTCGTTTGTACTTGTGGAATAATATTTACAAGCATTCTTTACTATTAGAAAGCAAGGCAAAATTTCAGGAATCAGTTAATATTCTTGAAGATGCTTTTTTTAATTTAGTTGTTTTTTCAAACGCAAAGCACGTGGCTTATTTACCTGAAACATTATATACATACTGCTATAATCCTAATTCAATTTCAAAAAATCGAAATTTAGATCATTTATTAAAACTAGGAAACAGCTCTAAAATTATTCATTTTTGTATAAAAAAACTACGAGACTCCTATAATCCGGGTAGTAGAGAATTTTCAATTATTCAAGACAAATTGATGCACTCCGTTCTTGGATTTTTTTATAGTTTAATGGTCCAAAAATATCCTAAAGAGTATGTTATTTCAATTTATAAATTGTATAGTAGCGAATATTTAATTCCTATTAAAAAGAAACAAAATAATCTTAAAATAGCATTTTTTCAAATCTGTGTCAATTTAAAGTTCCCTTTTTTGATGCTGTGTAAATGGTATAATTAATGGAATTAAATAAAAGTAAACTTTCTAATAGCCTGTAATTTTTCAAAAAAACTCATCAATGAATCAAAATACTATTTTATTAAGCATTATAATACCCGTTTATAATTGTGAGAATTATTTAAGGCAAGGTTTTGAAAAATTAAAAGCGTTGTATAAGTATTCTTTTAATTTTGAAATTATTTACATCAACGATGGTTCTACGGATTCAAGTAGTGAAACTTTAGCTAACATAACCTCTGGTTATGATAATGTGTTAATTGTTAACCAACAAAACAAAGGTGCTTCTGAAGCTAGAAATGAAGGAATAAAAAGAGCTATTGGAAAATATCTTTGTTTTATTGATGCAGATGATTATATTGATGCAGATGAATATTATGATGCACTTAAAAAATGTGAAACACTAGCGTTAGAAGTTATAGGCTTTCGGTTAGATTATAGAGATGAAAACAATAATTTGCTCAGTAAACGAGAAAAACAAAAGGTAGAGCACAATGTTGTTTTAACAGGGAAAGATGCACTCAAGCAGGGATATAATCCTTCATCATTTTGTGTATTTATTTTTTGTAATAACTTATTTAAAACCAATAATTTATTTATAACACCTAATATTTGTCATGAAGACATTGAACTAACCACCAGGATAATGTTACTTGCACAAAGGGTTATGTTTGTTGATAAAATTAGTTATCACTATGTGCAACGAAGTGGTTCATTTTCAAAACCATTGGAACAAAAAAAAATTGAAAAAAACCTTGAAGATGAAATTGTCGTGGCTCATTTAATCAAAGAAAATATTGATATTTATAACATAAAAGACATCGAACTTCTTGTGGCACTTCAAAAAAATTATAATGCCGTAGTTTGGAATTTATTGTGGCGTTTTATAGCCAAGCCAAAAGAAGTAGATTTTGAATTTAAAATAAAGTGTCTTCAAGAACTGAAGAATAAAAAAGTGTATCCCATAAAAGGAGCATTAAAAACAAATTTTCAAAAGTGGACGACATTTTGTTTTAACATAGAAGTTTTACTAAAGATTATCTTGAAATTTTGTTCATAGCATTAAAATAGCTATTTTATTAATCAAGTCGTTTTAACTCAAAGCTTTTATGAGAAGGTTAATAATTTTTTAATTTTATGGTTGAACTAAAAATTGCCATAAAAAGGTTATTACAAACAATTGAAAATGCATAGGCGATTAGAGTAAAACTCTCGGGGCATCTAATACAGATGAAAATTATAAAAGTTTTGGGATATATGATAATTCATTGAACACCAGTAAAAAATGATGTTTGATAAAGTAAACAATTAATTAATACCTAACTTAAAATATCAAATACTAATTTACATATAAAAACAAAAAAACATTAGTGTTATGAAATTTAACTCCTATAGAAATTAGATGTTTTTAAACCAAATGCCATAACAATTTTAAGATATGCCATATTTATTTTATGTAAATTGCACCGCATTAAAAATAATTCTTCAAAGTAACAAATGATTCCATATATTATTATTTACCTCTTAT
>DAINSR010000214.1:0-4322 GCA_036741255.1 Flavobacterium sp. | reverse complement strand
AAATTATCCGTACTAGCAGGCGTGCGCGAATACTCCGCACGAGTAAAATGCGCCACCCTAGCATGGCACACTCTGGACGCAACCCTGAAAAACCAAGCGCAATCCGTTTCTACAGAATAATTCTCCAAAAAGCGCGTGGAATATGCCACCATTAAGAAGGCGCACCACCCCGCGCCTCAACGCATTTTATAAGTTGACAGCATTCAGTAAAATTTGAAAATATTGGAATTTCATTCCAATGTAGGCAGTAAAAGCATCCATTAACCGACTAATTAATTATGATTGAATCAATTGAGCAAGGCAGACAAGAAGATGGTAATCGTGCAATCGCCGACAAAATAATTAAACGATTACATGATTTAGAACAAACCGTTGAAAATAATCAAGGTCGTTGGGCTTGGGAATTACTCCAGAATGCTAAAGACAGTATTGCAGAAGAAGATAATAGAAAAGTATCGGTTCTTATAGAGCTTAATAATGAAACAGTCGAATTTAGTCACAATGGAACACATTTTACGGAATTAGATATTCGAGGATTGATAAATCAAATTTCATCTAAAGAAGCAGAAGAAGGACAACAAACAAAAAAAGTTGGACGCTTCGGCACAGGGTTTTTTAACTACGCATTTGTTATCGAAAGCTATACATATTAAAGGGATTGTAGATACCATAAGCGATGGTTTTTGCAAGTTTGATTTTTTATTAGATAGACGTGGTAAAACAACAAAGGAACTTGCTCCAAAAATAGATAATATCTGGAAAGAATTTCAAAATTCTGCACAAAAAATTGCAACTGATTACGATAAAAATCAATTTAATACTTCTTTTATTTACCAATTAGATACAGAAGTACAAAAAAATATTGCCAAAATTGGTATAGAAGAATTTTCAAAATTAATTCCTTTTGTACTAGCGTTTATTCCAAAAATTAGCCTTGTAGAAATCATAGATAATACAACAGGAAAAAATATTATTTTTGAAAGAAAGGAATCAATTGATAACTTAATTATACCTATTTCAAAAATTGAAAATGGACAAGAAACAGAGGTTTTAATTTTATATAGTTTCAATGACAAGGTTTCGATTGCTACCGAAATAGAAAAGATTGAAACAGGCTATGCAATTAAAAGTATCAAAAACTTACCTAAACTATTTTGTGACTTCCCACTTATTGGAACTGAAAACTTTCATTTTCCTGTTGTTATAAATAGCTTTTATTTTAACCCTCTAACTGAAAGAGATGGCATTTGGTTAAAAGATTCCAATAGTTCTGAGGTTCAAGAAAATAGAGAACTTTTAGAAAATGCTGTTGAATTATATAAGAACTTAATTTCTCAAATTGAAAATCGAGAATTTTTTGATTTTTATAACTTAGTAGAGGTTAGAACTCCTTTTGTACCAGAAAAATATTTTGATGAATATTGGTACAAATATTATGTACAACAACCAATTATAGAGTTTATATCAGAGGCTAAGATTGTAGAATTAGAGAAAGGTTTTTCTAAAAAATCAATTAATGAATTGGCTTTTCCATTAAAATCTTACTCTGAAAATATTAAAGATAAAGTCTGGCAGTTTGCTTTTGACTTATATCCCGATTGGGTATGTAAAAAATCTCATCTGTATAATTGGTGTGAAGTATCATGGAGTGATTGCAAAACAATAAACTACAAAACATTGGTAAATATTTTATCCGAACAAAATAATATTTTTAATCTGAGTAAATTGTTACAAAAAGATGAGAGAAATACTTTTGATTGGTTAAATTCATTTTGTAATTTCATTCTCGAAGATGACTCTAATATGTCATTATTTGAATGCTATAAAGTTATTCCAAATCAATATGGTGTTTTTTTAGAAAAGTCAGAGTTGTTTATTGATAAAATACAAAATGAAGAGCTGCTTAAGATTCTAAGCAAACTAGGTGATGATTGGAAAAACATTCTTTTAAACAAAAAAGTAAATTTTGGCAAGTATCATGTTAAACATCCAAAAGATATTGCAGAGGAAATAACAGAAAGAATAAAACAGCATCCTAAAAATACTTCATTCAATGAAGCTATTAGTCTTTTATCAGAATGGTTTGATAATAATCATAAACTGGGTAAAGAACTATTTTCAGAACTATATAATAAAAGAGCCGAACTTTTTATGAATATCATTGAAGATAAGGAAAGTCTTTACAAAGTCATGAGAAGTCCTGTTAATTTGACACAGCTTTCAACAGTCGCTCAAACTTTAGCTGACAACCCAAAATTAATTCAGAAAATATCAGAATTAGATGGTCTTTTAAAAGAATTTAATATTAGTGAAGTATCTGAATTAAAAGACATTATAAAATCAGCACAAAATTCAAATGTAGATAAACCTCAGATTATTATTACTCAAGATGTATTGTTAAGTTTAGGTGTAACTTCAATTCAAGAATTAGATGATGTTTTCAAAGATAAATCTTTTTCATCCCAGTTTGTACATACATCTACGCCAACGCCAGAAATGTTTGAATATGTTCAAAGGTTAATTAAAAGAACTAAGAAAAATGTAATTGAACATTTAAAAACCTTACCTGAATATGATTGTAGTGAATATGAAGAATTAGCGACCACTGTGATTGGTGGAATTAAAAAACAGGGATTATCTATACAGATTGTTGTCAGACCATCAGATAATGGACAAGTCATTGTTTATTATACGTCTGAAAAGGATACGTTAGATTATGAAAATGCAGAGTTATGGATAGATAATGGAAAAGAAAAACCTAGACATTTGACACTAGGAAAGATTCTCAAAACAACAGGCATTAACAGAATACCAGTATAGAACATGGACATTACAGACGAAATAATAAAAATTATTGGTCAACCTGAGAGTTCTACACTTGAATATAAAGCTGTATTACCTCCATCAAGAAATATTGCTCAATTAATAAGCTCATTTGCTAATGCTGATGGTGGATATATTGTTTTAGGTGTGACTGATAACCTCGAAATAAATGGTTTAAGTGCAGATTTTCACGCAAATACAATTACACATAAAGCATTAGATTTACTTTCTCCTCAGCCTAGAGTTTATTACCAATATGTTTTTTATAAAGGAAAAAGGCTTTATGTAATAAAAATTGATAAATCAGAATCGCCTGTATTTTTAGAAGATAAACTGTATAAAAGGATTGAAGATAGAGTTGAATTACAAAACCCAACTGAAACCAGTTTTAAACCATCTGGTTATGCAAGAATACAAGTTATTAATACACAACTTGAAAGTTACAAAAAATATGCAACAAGTTCAAAAATAAAATTAATAGAACATTATCAAAGTGTTTTAAAAATCATAGATGATTTAGGAAGAATCTTATATCCAATTGACGCAAACATACCAACAGATAATCAAGAAGGGAAAATATTATCAAGAATATTATTTTCATCTTGTGCGGACAATTTTGAAACATATCTATCTGACTTGTTATATGAAATTTTCTTAGCAGAGCCAAGTACACTAAAATCAAAACAACAAGTTACTTTAGAGGAAGTTTTAAATTGTTCTGACTTACAAGAATTTGTGAACTATTGGGCTTATAAACAAATTGGAAAATTACAGAAAGGAAGTGTAAAAGGATTTATCAAAGATAATAATCAAATAAAAGAATTAGGTGTTATCAATGAATCAATACAAGATGAAATAGAGAAAATACTTCAAATAAGACATTTATATTCGCATAGAAATGGAATTGTAGATGAAAAGTTTCTTCAATATTTTAAAGGACAATTTGTTTTAAATTCAGAACATCAAATGTCTATAAATGATTTTTGCGACAAATTATTATATTTAGCAGAAATAATAAATAAAATTGATTCAGCAGCAAGTGTTAAATACCATTTGGCAATTGCTTAATAAAATATAATATTCCTACTCATCCGCGCATCTTGAAACAGTTTAAAATGTCTATTTACCAAGCCTTGCTTGATATTATTGGTATTACACCAAGCAGAGCTTGGCTTGTAGTCAACTCTTGTTGTTATTTGTAACACAACGTACTGTAACGATATTCATACAATAGTCCAACACAGATGAAAACCATTGAACCCATACCTATCATTGTCATTAGCGGTTTTTTAGGCAGTGGTAAAACGACTTTATTAAATCAATTACTGCATCATTTACCGCGTTCTGCATTGATTATTAACGAGTTTGGTTCAATGCCTATAGATCAAGCGTTGATTCGTCAACAAGGGATTGCTGTTTCTACCTTGACGGGTGGGTGTTTGTGTTGTCAGGTGCGTGATGCTTTAGCGCCTGTGTTACGCAATTTACGCATGGCATGG
>DAINSR010000213.1:0-4341 GCA_036741255.1 Flavobacterium sp. | reverse complement strand
TTGGATACAAAATCCTAAATTTTCGCTAAAATGCAAAAAGTTTAAATCACTTCAACGTTAATAATAGATAGTTTCTTTATTCAAATAATTAGATTGTTCATAATTCCAATCTACAGAAACCTCCCAAAGCCCAGATACTAAGTTTTTTCTTGGAATGAGCAAACTAGAAGACGTTAAAGAAATAGGAAGATTAAAATCTAACTTTTGACTTGATGGTCTGTATAGAAAAACACTACCCGAAATTTTTTTGTAATTAAGATTTTCTGGAAACTCAACTAATATACCGTTAGATGTTTTTTTTAAAGTGAGTTTAATCTTCAAATTGTTAGCATTTTGTTGCTTGTTTATATCACCCTGAAGTTGTTGTTCTTTTTTATAATAATCATTAGTTACTAATTCATTATCATACTTAGAATCTGTTTGTACTTTAAATACAAAATACAAAATAAAAGTCATAAATAATAAAAAAGCTATTACAATTGCGGTTGCCCAATTTATTTTCATTTATCTATTTTTTAATATTATCATCAACTTCTTTTTGTTAAAATTGAACTATTTGTTAAAATTTTATCAATCTAAAATAATAAATAACTTCTAATTATTTATAATATATTCAATCAAAAGTCCTAGGTCCTAAAAAACTAGTCTTTGTTGTTTCAATGAGTTCGTTTTTATTATAAATTTCAATCTTAATTTTTGTTTTATCACTATCTATTAAAGCAGGATTTATTTCAATGAATAAAGTACCTTGTGCAAGACTTTCGCGTTTTAGTTTTAAAGATGGATTTCCAACAAGTTTAATAATTCCCTTTGGACTTTTTAATTTAAAATGAACACTATCAAAGTCTTTGACCGTTTTATTAACAATTTTAAAGGTATATATATTGCTAATATTGTTACCCTTATGCTCAAATAACTGACCTGGTAAACGAAGAATTGTTGCTTCTACATCATTTCGTAATAATAATAAACCTATTAAAATTCCAGTGAGTATAAACAAAACAGCTATATAGCCTTTCATTCGAGTTGTCAATTTAAACTTTTCTTTTTTAACAATCTCATCTTCGCTAGCATATCTAATCAACCCTTTAGGCAATCCCACTTTTTCCATTATTTTATCACACTCGTCAATACAAGCTGTGCAATTTACACACTCTAACTGAGTTCCATTTCTAATATCAATCCCAGTTGGGCAAACCACCACACATTGATTACAATCTATACAATCTCCTTTACCCGTTTCTGCTCTATTTTCTCTTTTATCCCATTTTGCTCTCCCAGTTTTACCCTCGCCTCTGACATAATCATAGGCAACGTTTATAGATTTATTATCTAACAATACCCCTTGCATACGCCCATAAGGACAAGCTATAATACACACTTGTTCCCTAAACCATGTAAATACAAAATAAAAAATACTAGTAAAAATGAGCAATGCCACTAAAGTGGTAATATTATTAGAGGGACCTTGAATAATGTGCTGAATCAGTACATCACTACCAATTAAATAAGCCAAAAAAACGTTGGCTATTATAAATGATATGAAAAAGAAAAGAGTCCATTTCATTACTCTTTTTCTAATTTTTTCTAAATTCCACTTTTGGTTTGCCAATCTAATTTGTGAACCTCTATCGCCATCAATCCAATATTCAAGCCGTCTAAAGACCATTTCTAAAAAGATAGTTTGCGGACAAAACCAACCACAAAAAATTCTTCCAAAGGCAACAGTAAAAAGAGTTAATCCCACTACACCAACAATCATTGACATTACAAACAAGTAAAAATCTTGCGGCCAGAAAGGAAATCCAAATATTGAAAATCTTCTTTCTAAAACATTGAACATTAAAAACTGATTGCCGTTTACTTTAATAAAAGGTGCAGTTAGTAAAAACACTAGTAAAATATAACTTAGAATTTTTCGTTTCTGATAATATTTTCCTGAAGGCTTTTTGGGATAAATAAAATTTCTTTTTCCCTCTGTTGTAATTGTAGCAATAGAATCTCTAAAACTCTCGTCTTTAAAACTTGACATAATGGAGTTGTTTGATAGATAAATAAAATTGTAAAAAGGAAGCAGTTTAAAAAGTCAAATTTAGTTCATTCTTAAACTTGTTTCAGAATTTTAAACACTTAGTAATAATTATTTTAGAAACTCAAACAAATTTAGTTTGATAAAGCAATCCTTTTAAGATGAGCTGTTGACTTTTATTTTGTAGCTGTTGAATCTGCAGTGGTGGTTGCAGCAGTTTCTTTGTATAAAACAGCTTCGGGTTCTGTTGGTTTTGCGTCTTTTGGGTTTGTCCCTTGAAGCGATAAAACATAACTGGCCACTTTTTGCATTTCTGTGGGTTTTAGTTGATCCTTCCAAGAAATCATTCCTTTTCCAGAACGACCACCTTCCATGAGAGTATTGAAAACATTTTTAATTCCGCCTCCTAGTATCCAATACTCATCAGTTAAATTAGGACCTATAGCCCCACCTCCATCTGCTCTATGACAAGCAACACAGTTTGTTGTAAATATTGTTTTTCCCTCCGAAAGAGAAGTTGCATCGGTTAAAAGCGTTACGCTCTCTTTATCCATTAAATCGGGCGCTGTTTTTAAGTATTCTTTAATATCCACTTCCGCCTGAGCCATTTCCTTGTCAAACTCTTCTTTTTGAGTATAATCATCATAAATATGAAAACGAACTAAATAAACCGCTGCAAATACTATGCATGTATAAAATAAATATACCCACCATGGAGGCAAAACGTTATCTAATTCTTTGATGCCATCATAGTCATGGTCTAGCATTACATCATTTTCTTGTTCAATATCCTTTGAACGAGTCAGCTTGGCAATCAGACCTTTATAAAAATTACCCTCAGTAAAAGGTATGGCTTGAGCCTCTTTTAATTTTTGTTTTTGCTCTTCGGTTAGTAAGTGATAGGTAATATTATCAACGGCACTAACCACAATTTCAATTGCTACTAATAAAAATAGAAATACCCCTAAAAATAAGGAAACCATAGGATATTCTATAAAAGCAGGTTTTTCGCCTGAATCAATAAAGTACTCCATTGCTGCAAAAACTAGTGCAAAAATAACGGGTACTCTAACGTATGATGGAATAATCTTATTCATATCTGTAAATTTTAATTTTCATTAATCATATATATAAAATCGCTACTAACATTTTAGTGATTTCTTATTCAACTCTAGTTAAAAGCAACTTCATGATATTTATTTTATTTGTAAGAACTAGCACATAAAAAAACATATACCTTTTTAAGACATTTTTTTTAACTACAATTCATCTTTAAAAGGCAATTCACTTAGCTCTTTTATTTTATCTTTGCTATAAGTCATTGCCCAAACAAAAAAAGAGATAAAAACAATAAAGAAAAGTACAAGAGATATTATTGGATAAATTTCAACTCCCGAGATAGTTTCTAAATTGTGCTTAATAAATTTTAACATGAGTTTGCGTTTTAATTATTGTGTCTTTTTAACTTTAATATCTGTTCCAAGTCGTTGTAAGTAACCAATTAATGCTACAATTTCTCTATCTTTCATTGGCACAAATTCTTCTCCTCTTGCCGCAGTTGCTTTTTTACTTTCTTCATATGATTTTACAAAATCAGGATCGTTACTCAGATTTTTTTCTATTTGAGCGGATTGCATCTCAATATTTTTCCTTGCGTTTGCAATATCTTCTTTAGTATAAGGAACACCAAGCGTAGCCATTACTTCCATTTTTTTCTCAATATGTTCATGATCCATTGCTTTATTGTCAAAGAGCCATTTGTAACCAGGCATTATAGAGCCCGAAGATGTGCTTTGTGGATCCCACATGTGATTAAAGTGCCAGTTATCGTTATACTTTTGACCTAATCGATGTAAATCTGGACCTGTGCGTTTAGACCCCCATAAAAACGGATGATCATATACATATTCACCAGATTTAGAATACTCACCATATCGTTTTACTTCAGATCTAAAAGGTCTAACCATTTGAGAATGACAGTTATTACACCCTTCTCTAATATAAATATCTCTTCCTTCTAGTTCTAAAGGAGTATAAGGCTTAACGCTAGCAATAGTTGGGATATTTGATTTTACAACCAGCATGGGAACAATTTGAACAATTCCACCTATGGCAACGGCAACCGTGGTGAGAATAGTAAACTGAACAGGTCGTCTTTCTAACCAAGAATGCCAAGCCTCCCCTTTTAACTGTTTGTTTGAAATTTTTACTAAAGCAGGAGCTTCTGCTAACTCATCTTCTACTTTAGACCCAGAAAGTACCGTTCTTACTACATTATAAACTAATACAATTATACCAATAAAATATAAAGT
>DAINSR010000212.1:4121-4438 GCA_036741255.1 Flavobacterium sp. | reverse complement strand
TTAAATGAACTAGCATCTTTTAATTGTAAAGTAAAATAATGGGGTTGTCCATTGATTAAAATTCGATTTCTATTAACCCATCCATTCTTAATAAAATTTACATCATCATAAAAAATAAATTTATCAACAGCATTTATCATCTGAAAATAACCTATATATGGAAAAAAATAAGGTTGCATAACTGCTATTTTCATTTTTTTAAAGTTAATTTGTTATAATATTTATTATTTTTTTAACATCTTGCACTTCTAAACCTGCATACAATGGCAAACATAATACTCTTGAAGCTACACTTTCTGATATAGGCATTTTGCTTC
>DAINSR010000212.1:0-4084 GCA_036741255.1 Flavobacterium sp. | reverse complement strand
ACGTCTGGGAGTTATATTTTGTGATTTTAAATCATTCTGCACTTTTAGTAGAGCTTCTTCTGTTTCAAAAATAACAGGGTAGTAACTGTAGTTCCATTGTGTGTTTTCTCTAATCTTTATTTTTTGTATCTTTTTAAAATCTAAATTGGCATCATAAAGTTCTACTATTTTTTTTCTAGTTGCTAATATTTCGTTCATATAAGGCAAAACGCTCAACCCCATAGCTGCTTGTAATTCGGATATTTTGCCGTTAATACCCAAGCCATGATAATCTAATGGTCCATTATGTCCAAAATTATGAGAGTAAAAACATTTATTGAAAATGGATTGATTATTTGTAAACAAAGCACCTCCTTCGCCTGTATGAAATAATTTTGTTGCATGAAAACTACAAGTACTTACATCACCATATTCAAAAATACTATTTCCTTTATAAGAAACGCCAAAACAATGAGCTGCGTCATAAATTACTTTAAGGCTATATTTTATGGCTATTTTTTCAATGGCTTCTACATTACAAGGATTTCCAAAAACATGTGTGGCTAATATTGCAGTTGTTTTCTCTGTAATTGCAGCTTCAATTTTTGTTTCATCAATAGTAAGATATTCAGGGTGAATATCTACAAAAACTGGCTTGCAATTTTCCCAAACTATTGCAGCTGTTGTGGCTACATAACTAAAAGGTGTTGTAATAATTTCACCATAATTGCCTAATAATTTTAGTGCTATTTGAATAGGGATAGTTCCATTATTCATGATTAAAATATTTGATACAGAAAGATATTCTTTAATTTTATCTTCCAATTCAAGTATTAATTCCCCACGGTTTGTTAACCATTGGTTGTTCCAAACGCGCTTGAGTTGCTGGTTGTATTCTTCAAGAGGCGGAAAAAATGTTTTAGTTACATTTATCATTAATTTTTATAGTTTTTAGTCGTTTTATCTTAAAAATCAAACGAATTGGAATTTTAATTTATATTGAAGTTGTTTAAGTTTACTTTTTAAAACAAAAATTAGGAATTTTAACCAATTGAAGCCTTTTTTTTTAGCAAAAAAAATAAACGACTTCATTATACTAAACTATTACTTTTGCTTCTAAGAAAAAAGGAGACCAAACTTCTTCTTTGTGGGTTACTTGAAAATTTCGCACAGAGTTAGCTCTATATACTACTCCCTCTCTATCAGATATAATTATATCCATATTATACATCCCTTTTGAAAGTTGTATTTTTTGGCAACGCAAAGTAAAAGAAAGATTATTTTCAGTTGAAATAGATGAGAAATCAAAATTAAAATCTCGAACTAATGCCACAGGGCGATTTTCTTTATCGGTTATTTCAAGTTGGATTAATGTACTTGAATCAATTTGTTTAAAAAGCTCTAAATCAATTTTAACATCAAAATCATCAGACCAGTGAACTTGAGGAACACCTTCAAGTAAGCTTACATTAATAACTTCTGCCTTTTTGAGAGATAATGTGTTATTATCAAAAACTACATTACATTTATTACTTGCAAAACGTGTATAGTATAAATCAATTGCTTTAGAGACATCAGTGCCTTGAAACTTTGCTTGTCCTTTATCCATCAAGATAATTTGACTACAAATTCTAGACACCATAGGCATACTATGCGAAACAAAGATAATGGCGGTTTTAGGTAAAATTGCATCAATGGTATTAAAACATTTTAGTATAAACCCTAAATCACCCACTGCCAAAACCTCGTCAACAATAAGCACATCTGGTTCTAATTGTGCAGCAACCGCAAAACCCAGACGCACTTTCATGCCACTACTGTAGTTTTGAACAGGCATATCTATAAAGTCTTGCATTTCTGCAAACTCAATTATTTGCTGCAATTTCGCATCAATTTCTTTACGCTTAAAACCTAAAATTGCTCCGTTATTATAAATATTTTCTCTACCACTTAAAACAGGATTAAATCCTGCACCTAATTCTATGAGGGCACCTATTCTACCACGCATAAGAACTTTACCTGAATCTGGATTTATTAAGCCATTCAATATTTTTAAAAGAGTAGATTTTCCTGCTCCATTGTGTCCTATTAAGCCCAAACACTCCCCACGCTTAAGAGTAAAACTAATATCTTTTACTGCCCAAAATTCTTTAGGACGCAACTCTCTATTTGACTTATTCCCTGTGTATCCATATATTAAATCTTTAACCCCATACCACAAACTGGTTTTTAAATCTTTACAAAACTTTTTGGAAAGACCTGTTACTTCTACTAAAGTATCTCTGCTAAAAGCAGATTTTGGAGTTTCACTTTCTATTTTTGTTGTTTTTAATTCCATTTTAAGCACTTAAACGTTCTATGAAAATAGGTATTGAAATACGATAAAAAACTAACGCTACAAAAAAAAGTGGTGTACAAACTAGTAAAGTAATTAAAAAATAACCTAGATACTCTACTGGCAGTCCAACAGCTAAGTTTCTACCAACTACTATAATAGGTGTTAAAGGGTTAATTTCCATAATTGTTTTTATAAAACCTGTCTTTGGCATTACAAAAAGTACTGGCGTAGCATACATTAAAATTTGCATACCAAAAGTAATTAATTTTCCTATGTCTTCATATAACATCCCAAGTGGGGTTAGCAACAATCCAATTGTAGTTCCCACAATTAAACTACCCAAAATAGCTAAAGGAAACAATAATAAACTCATATTAAAACCTACTCCATACACAAAAACAAATATTAAAAGTAAAATGACTTTAATTACTGAAAAAAATAACAATTTTAAAATACCAGATGTTATTAGGGCCTCTTTTGGAAAGTTAATTTTTGTTAAAATAGATTTAGCAGCATTAGTATTAATAATAGGATAACTTATAGAATCTGTAATAATAGACCACAACAAAGTGCCTGAAAAAACATAAACGGGATAAGGAACGCCAGATTGTGATAATTCTATTGTGCCAGATGAATCTAAAAGCATCCAGACCAAAGCCGTTGTTAGTGGAGGAATAAATGCCCAAAGTACACCTAAATAAGATTGTCTGTACTGTGCTGTTATATCTCTTTTTGCTAATTGAAAAGCTAAAAACCTTGATTCGTCTAAATCCTTTAAACTTTGCTTTAACAATTTAATTAAGTTTAAGTTTGTTTCTTTTTGATATACATGTGTTTGCATTTATTTTGTGATTTAGTATAAAATTATTGTAATTAGATTTTGTTTTCAGGGTAATACATTTATTCTATTATATAAGATTCAGGTTGCTTTACTTTTAATGCACTACGCTTGCCCTTTTTTATCATTTGAAAGTATAAAGTCAATCCGTTCTTGAACTATATAAACTTTATTTTTGGCTTGTACTACCTCATCAATTTATTCTAAAAAGTGATATTTTTCTCCATTTATAATGGTAAAAAATACCTTTCTATTTTCAAAATCGTTGCTTTACTGTATCTACTTTTAAAAAAATTATGAATATTGTTTTTCATAATATTGCTGATAAGCCCCTGAAGTTACATTTTTTAACCATTCTTCATTTGCTAGATACCAATCTATAGTTCGTTCTAGACCTTCTTCAAAGGTTACAGAGGGTTTCCAGCCTAGCTCCTTATTTATTTTTGTAGCATCTATTGCATAGCGCAAATCGTGTCCGGGTCTATCCTTTACAAAAGTTATTAATTCTTCTGATTCTCCCGCTGTTCTACCTAATTTACGATCCATTTGCTGGCACAATAAACGTACTAAATCTATGTTTTTCCATTCGTTAAAACCTCCTATATTGTAAGTTTCATGATTTTTACCTTGATGAAAAACCAAATCAATAGCCACGGCATGATCTTCTACAAATAGCCAATCGCGTGTATAATTACCATCACCATAAACTGGTAGTGGCTTTTTTTCAATAATGTTGTTAATAAATAATGGAATTAGTTTTTCTGGAAAGTGATAAGTACCATAATTATTAGAACAATTTGTAATTACATAAGGCAAACCATACGTTTCTCCATAAGCTCTTACAAAATGATCTGATGCAGCTTTTGAAGCAGAATAAGGTGAATTAGGGTCATAAGGTGTTGTTTCTGTGAACAACCCTGTGGTACCCA
>DAINSR010000211.1:4111-4452 GCA_036741255.1 Flavobacterium sp. | reverse complement strand
TTTTCTTTTCTTGTTTTAATAATTCTTCGTCCATTCCTTTAAGAATAGCATTTTTGTCAATTTCTACTAATAATGTAGGAAATGCTTTACTTTTAATAACAATAGAACTTGTTTTCATTGAAACCGGAACTTCAAAATCTTTAATCTTCAACACATTAAGTGATTTGTAGCTGTCAGATGATTTAAACAAAGAATCTTTTACCGATCTAAAACCCAAAGATTTTGTAATTACAATATCCTTATAATATCCGCCCTCACCATTAGCAAGACCAAAGGCAGCATTTTTTGCGACATCGGGCACCGATGAATCTTTTCTAGTAATAATTTCAAATTTTTCATTT
>DAINSR010000211.1:0-4101 GCA_036741255.1 Flavobacterium sp. | reverse complement strand
ATGAAACGTACTAGTGAATCAAAATTTGGTGCATAATCCCCTTTTATAGATTTGTGAGCAATTTGTGCCTTTTTTATTTCATTTATTTTATTAACAGCGGCTTCATATCTTACTTCTTTTTCTTGATCAAACGCTATGGGGGCCATAATTGAACTGTAAATTAAATATCCAAAAAAAGCAGTTCCAATCCATAAAAGTATTGAGAAGAAAATTCTATTTTTTTGGGTAACAATTTTATCAAAAACTTTTACTAATGCAAATATCATTACAACAAGTAATACTAAGTATATGGCTAATTTTAACATTTGATTTTTAAATTTTTTTAGTTAATCAAGAACGCAAATCTACAATTTTTTTTTATTCTCAAAAGACTTTCATAAAAAAATCATCAGTATATTTGAAAAATAAATGTCTGAACTCAAATTTCAAATTAAATCAACTATGATTTACAAACATTTACTCTCAAATTTTCCTTATAAACCCACCTTAAAACAAAATATTTTTTTTGAGAAAATTTCAGATTTTGTAACCCAGCCATCTAGCAATGCTCTTTTTGTTTTAAAAGGATATGCCGGAACCGGAAAAACCACCGTAATTTCTACTCTTGTAGCAGAATTAGTAAATGTCAATCAAAAGTATGTTTTACTAGCTCCCACGGGTAGGGCTGCAAAAGTGATAAGCAATTATTCAAACAAACCAGCTTTTACAATTCATAAAAAAATTTACTTTCCTAAAAAGAGGAGTGGAGGGGGAGTGGAGTTTACTTTACAAGCTAATAAACATACCAATACTATTTTTATAATTGACGAGGCTTCCATGATTTCAGATGCTGTGCTAGAATCAAAAATGTATGTAAACGGCTCTTTGCTTGACGATTTAATTTTTTATATTGATTCTGGAAAAAATTGTAAGATTATTTTTGTGGGAGATACAGCACAATTGCCCCCTGTTAATTTAGATGTAAGTCCGGCGTTGAATCCTGAAGTTTTATCGCTACATTATAATAAAAATGTAATTCATTTAGAATTAGATGAGGTAATGCGTCAAGAGGCTAATTCAGGTATTTTGAGTAATGCTACAGAACTGCGACAAATTTTAAAGTCTCATTTTTTTGATACATATTCATTTAATATTAAAGGATTTAAAGATATTGTTCGCCTTCAAGATGGATATGAAATTCAAGATGCAATTCAAGATGCGTTTAGTAATTATGGCATAGAGGAAACCGCTTTTATTGTTCGTTCAAACAAACGTGCTAATCAATATAATGACCAAATTAGATCTAAAATTTTATCAAGAGAAAGTGAAATAGCCACAGGAGATTTTATGATGATTGTTAAAAATAATTACTTTTGGCTAAAAGATACCGATGCGGCTGGTTTTATTGCTAATGGCGATATTATTGAAATTTTAGAAATTAGAAATACTAAGGAATTATATGGTTTTAAATTTGCAACCGTAAAAATTAGAATGGTTGATTATCCACAGCAAATACCTTTTGATACAATTTTGTTATTAGACACTATTAAAAGTGAATCTCCATCACTCACTTATGAAGAATCTAATTTATTATATCAGCAGGTTTTATTAGATTATGAAGACGAATCAAGTAAGTATAAAAAATTTCAAAAAGTAAAGACGAATGAATATTTTAATGCCCTTCAGGTTAAGTTTTCTTATGCTATTACGTGTCATAAATCGCAAGGAGGGCAGTGGAATACTATTTTTATTGAACAACCATATTTGCCAAACGGAATTGATCGTGATTACATCAGATGGCTCTATACTGCCATGACAAGAGCTAAAGAAAAACTATATTTGATTGGGTTTAAAGATGAAAATTTTGAAAATTAAATGTAAATACACTTTTTAAACTAATTTACTTTAAATTATTTTTGATTTAATAAATGAGTAACATGAAAATCATTGCTGTAATACCCGCCCGATATGCCTCTACTAGATTTCCTGCAAAATTAATGCAAGATTTAAAAGGTAAAACGGTAATTTTAAGAACTTTTGAAGCTGCAAAAAACAGCCAACTTTTTGATGATGTTTTTGTGGTTACAGATTCTGAACTCATCTTTAACGAAATTAATTCAAACAATGGAAAGGCGGTAATGTCTATTAAAAATCATGAAAGTGGTAGCGATAGAATTGCTGAGGCTGTTGAAAATTTAGAGGTAGATGTTGTTATTAATGTTCAGGGTGATGAGCCGTTTATAGATATTCATTCCTTAAAATTGTTGATTGATGTTTTTAAAACTGATGTTGATAAAAAAATAGATTTAGCCTCAGTTATGTGTGCTATAACGGATAAAATTGATATTGAAAATCCTAATAATGTAAAAGTAATTGTAGATCAAAATAATTTTGCTCTTTATTTCTCACGTTCAGTAATTCCATATCCTAGAGATACAAACGCAGGAGTTAGATACATGAAACACATTGGAATTTATGCTTTTAGAAAACAAGCTTTGATTGATTTTTATAATTTACCCATGCTTTCGTTAGAAGCTTCTGAAAAATTAGAACAACTTCGCTATTTAGAATATGGCAAACGCATTAAAATGATAGAAACCAATCACGTGGGTATAGGAATTGATACACCAGAAGATTTAGAACGTGCTAGAAACTTGCTATAAAAAAATGTATGCTATTTTTTGTGCGGTTTGTACATAAATAGCATACACTTATTGTAAAAGTACCTCAACAATGATATTTGTTTAGATGTTAATCATTACAGGCATTACTAGCATAGTAACTGTTTCTCCTTCATCTAGTCCGTCAATAGGGGTTAAAATACCCGCCCTGTTAGGCAACGACATTTCTAATTGAATTTCGTCTGAGGTAAGGTTTGTTAACATTTCGGTTAAAAATCTAGAGTTAAAACCAATTTGTAAGTCATCTCCTTGATAATCACATGTTAAACGTTCTTCTGCCTTGTTAGAATAATCAATATCCTCAGCAGAAATATTTAGCTCTGTTCCTGCTATTCTTAGTTTTATTTGGTATGTTGTTTTACTTGAAAAAATGGCAACACGACGGACAGAATTTAAAAACTGAACTCTGTTTATGATCAATTTATTTGGATTTTCTTTTGGTATAACTGCTTCATAGTTTGGATATTTTCCATCAATTAATCTACAAGTTAGTACATAATTATCAATTGTAAACGTTGCATTTGATTTGTTATATTCTATTTTTACTTCTGCATCAGATAATCCTAAAATACTTTTTAAAATAGTTAAAGGTTTTTTAGGCATAATAAACTCGGCAACTTCAGACGATACCATGTCAGTTCGTGCATATTTTACAAGTTTGTGAGCATCTGTGGCTACAAATATTAAACTTTCGGGCGAAAATTGAAAGAAAACACCACTCATCACGGGTCTTAAATCGTCATTTCCAGCGGCAAAAATAGTTTTACTAATAGCATTTGATAAAACCTCTGCCGATACAAGTGTAGATGACGGATCTTCAAGAGCTAGTGATTTTGGAAATTCGTCGCCAGGAGCAAAAGCTAAGGCATATTTTCCTGAGCTTGAACTAATCTCCACAGTATTGTTTTCTTCCACAGAAAAAGTTAAAGGCTGTTCAGGAAAAGTTTTAAGTATTTCTAATAATAACTTTGCAGGTAGAGCAACACTACCACTACTTGTAGAATCTATCTCTAAGGTTGCCGTCATAGTGGTTTCTAAATCTGAAGCAGAAACTTTCAGAACATTATTTTCTAGTTTAAATAAAAAATTATCTAAAATAGGTAAAGTATTACTGCTGTTAATTACACTTCCTAATACTTGTAGTTGCTTTAATAAATAGCTGCTTGATACTATAAAATTCATTATTTTTAAAATTAAATTTGGTAATTTTTAAGGATTACAAATATAGCTTTTAATTTTTAAATATTTAAAATGGTCTAATCTTTTTTAAAATTTTACAATAGTTTGTGCCTTGTAGCAAAATATTCAAGTTGTCCTAAAGTTTTTTTTTGTTACTTCACAAGCTAGAATGTAAAAATCAATACTTTTTAGATCGTGAAGTGATTTAAACTTTTTCCATTTGCTAAAAAATTTGTCTTTTGCACCCACTTTTTGCCTTTTT
>DAINSR010000210.1:0-4488 GCA_036741255.1 Flavobacterium sp. | reverse complement strand
TTTTTTGCCGCTTCAGACGGAATTGTGAATGAAAATTTAGCAGAAAATTTTGTAAACGAAGTGCAATATCCTGAAGCAAAGTTTTTTTATGGTTTTCAAATCATGATGGAAAACATTCATAGCGAAACGTATTCACTATTAATTGATACCTATGTAAAAGATGAAGCAGAAAAAGATAAGTTATTTCATGCTATTGAAACCTTTCCTGCAATAAAAGAAAAAGCAGAATGGGCACTCAGATGGATTGGCTCAGATTCTTTTGCTGAAAGACTTATTGCTTTTGCGGCAGTAGAGGGTATCTTTTTCTCGGGGTCATTTTGCTCTATTTATTGGCTCAAAAAACGAGGATTAATGCCTGGACTAACTTTTTCAAATGAATTAATATCTAGAGACGAAGGAATGCACTGTGATTTTGCGGTTCATTTGCACAACCATCACCTGGTTAACAAAGTATCTAAGGGACGAATTACCGAAATAATTGTTGATGCCTTAAACATTGAAAGAATGTTTATTACTGAATCTTTACCCGTAAGTTTAATAGGCATGAATGCTAAATTGATGACACAATACCTTGAGTTTGTAACCGATAGATTGCTTGTAGAATTAGGATGTGATAGAGTATATAATTCTTCTAACCCATTTGATTTTATGGATATGATATCATTACAAGGAAAAACAAACTTTTTTGAAAAACGTGTAGCCGAATATCAAAAAGCTGGAGTAATGAATACCGACAACAATGCCCAAAAAATTAGTTTTGATGCTGATTTTTAAGTAGTGAAATTAAAAGAATATGCTTTGTGAAGTCTTTGGCTTTTATAAATAGAATTGCAGTTTATAAACTGTTATGCAAGATTTCGAATAAATTATGGAAGAAGCATATATGGAAGATGTAAATGAAAGTATAGAAAGTAGTATATTTTCATTATGGTTAAATTCATATTCAGAAAACGATACTGATGAATTTAAAATATTTGATTTGTCAAAAAGATTTAACGTTCCTACAAAAACAGTAATTGAAGTTGTTAAAGATGATTTGAAAACAGATTACTTGAAAACACTATCTTCAAAAGAACTTAAAGGAATGTATTCAACTTTAAAAATGCACGAAGAAAGTTCAGCAAACAAATTACAAATGGAGATTATTAATTGTGGATTGAATGAAAGAGATAACTAAAGCATTAAAAAAAATAATTTCAGAAGTTGAAGTTTCAAAAAATGAATTTGATATTTTTACTTGGAAAAACTTTGAAATAGATTTCTCTGAGAATTTTGAAAACAAAAAATTAATTAGTGAAAAATTAAAAACTGAACTTGACAATAATTCTGGATTTTACGCTATATATGATAACAAAAAGTGTTTATATATTGGAATTGGAAGACCAATTCGGAAAAGAATAAATTTACATTATTTTGCTTCACAAGGAAAAGATAAAGCTGAAAAGTGGGTCAAATTTTTCGAAGAGAATAAAAAAACTTTAAGAGTATACTGGATAGAATTTAGCTGTTCTGAAAAAAACAAAATTGACGATAAAGCAAGGCAATTTATTGAATCTATTTTGACTGAAAAGTATAAACCAAAATTTGAAGAAAAATAAATAAAACCTCGCACAACAGCTTATGCAAAATGGCGGGTTCAGTGCTAAATTGAATATTAGGTTTTCAAATGGATATTAGGATAATTATAAAATAAGTAATTATAAATCAATTATTTATTTAACCTATAAACCATTAAACATCCCTAGGGGAGATACAAACCTCAAGGATAAAAAAACAAATCACAAATAACCCGAGTTAAAGAAGGGATTTTTTAGCTCACAAAAACAAAAAAAAGATGTACGTAGTAAAAAGAAATGGACACAAAGAACCGGTTAGTTTTGATAAAATTACAGATCGAATTAAAAAATTGTGTTATGGTTTAAATGATTTAGTAGATGCCGTAAAGGTTGCCATGCGTGTAATTGAAGGTCTATATGATGGTGTTTCTACGTCTGAATTAGATAATCTGGCAGCAGAGACTGCCGCTTCAATGACAATTTCGCACCCAGATTATGCACAGCTAGCTGCCCGAATTGCGGTTTCTAATTTACATAAAAATACCACCAAATCTTTTTCTGATACGGCTGCAGAAATGTATCATTATGTAAACCCAAGAACAGGAAAAAAAGCACCGTTGTTATCTGAAGAGGTATATCAAGTAATTAAAGATAACGCCACTGTTTTAGACTCCTATATTATTTATAACAGAGATTTTAATTATGATTATTTTGGATTTAAAACACTAGAGCGGTCCTATCTTTTGAAAATTAACGGAAAAATTGTAGAACGCCCTCAACACATGCTGATGCGTGTATCTGTAGGTATTCATTTAAACGATATTGATGCGGTTTTAGAAACTTATGACTTAATGTCAAAAAAGTTTTTTACACATGCTACTCCCACCTTGTTTAATGCTGGAACGCCCAAACCCCAAATGTCATCGTGCTTTTTGCTTACAATGAAAGACGATAGTATAGACGGAATTTATGACACTCTAAAACAAACCGCAAAAATTTCACAATCTGCTGGCGGTATTGGCTTATCAATACACAACGTGCGTGCAACAGGTTCATATATAAGAGGGACAAACGGCACCTCAAATGGTATTGTTCCCATGTTGCGAGTGTTTAATGATACTGCCCGATATGTGGATCAAGGAGGTGGAAAAAGAAAGGGGAGTTTTGCTATTTATTTAGAAACTTGGCATGCTGATATTTTTGAATTTTTAGATTTAAAAAAGAATACCGGAAAAGAGGAGATGCGTGCCAGAGATTTATTTTTTGCGATGTGGATCTCTGATTTGTTTATGAAACGCGTAGAAGAAAATAGCACCTGGACACTTATGTGCCCTAATGAATGTCCTGGTTTGTGTGATGTTTATGGAGATGAATTTGAAGCACTATATACCTCTTATGAATCAGCTGGAAAGGGAAGAAAAACCATACAAGCACGCGAATTGTGGGAAAAAATATTAGAGTCGCAAATAGAAACCGGAACGCCTTATATGCTTTATAAAGATGCTGCAAATAGAAAATCAAATCAAAAAAACTTAGGAACTATTCGTTCCTCAAATCTTTGTACAGAAATATTAGAATATACGGCTCCAGATGAAATTGCAGTTTGTAATTTAGCCTCTATTTCATTACCAATGTTTGTAGAAAATGGAACTTTTAATCACGAACTTCTTTTTACAGTTACAAAAAGAGTAACCCGCAACTTAAATAAAGTTATTGATAGAAATTATTATCCTGTTCCAGAGGCAGAAAATTCAAATTTGCGTCATAGACCTGTAGGGCTTGGTGTTCAAGGTTTAGCAGACGCTTTCATTTTACTTAGAATGCCTTTCACAAGCGATGAAGCAAAAAAATTAAATCAAGATATTTTTGAAACCTTATATTTTGCTGCTGTTACCGCATCTATGGAAATAGCAATAGAAGAGGGTACTTATTCTAGTTATCAAGGTTCACCCATTTCAAGAGGAGAGTTTCAACACAATCTATGGAATATAGATGATTCTGAATTATCTGGTCGCTGGGATTGGGCAACGCTAAGAAAAGAAGTAATTAAAAACGGAGTTAGAAACTCACTTTTAGTAGCCCCCATGCCCACCGCATCAACATCGCAAATACTAGGCAACAATGAAGCATTTGAACCTTACACATCAAATATTTATACTCGCAGAGTATTGTCTGGAGAGTTTATTGTGGTTAACAAGCATCTCTTAAACGACTTAGTGAATTTAGGCCTTTGGAACGAAAACTTAAAACAAGAATTGATGCGAAACAACGGATCAGTACAAAACTTAAATATTCCACAAGATTTAAAAGAATTGTATAAAACCGTTTGGGAAATGTCTATGAAAGATATTATAGATATGTCTCGTCAGCGAGGATATTTTATAGATCAATCGCAATCACTTAACTTGTTCATGCAAGATGCTAATTTCTCTAAACTAACTTCCATGCACTTTTATGCTTGGAAAAGTGGCTTAAAAACAGGTATGTATTATTTAAGAACAAAAGCCGCTGTTGATGCCATTAAATTTACACTAAACAACGACAAGAAAGAACAACCCATTGCTGCAAGTACTCCAAAACCTCAGCTTGAAGCTATAACGGTTGATAACGATGCCACAGAAATGACTGCTGCAGAATATAAGACAATGATTGATAGAGCAAGAAATGCTGATTTAGAAGACTGTGAAATGTGTGGCTCTTAATTAACAGGGCGGTGTATTATTTAGAATAACCTATAAGTAGATAAAGGCATAATATATAATACAAGTTTATTTTTTGTACCTTGATTTAATTCCTTTGAGAGTATTTAAGGGCATCTCTAAAAACCGATTATTTTAATCCAAATCAATTTTCTTGATTTTTTTTAAATTTTAACTTATATTTTTATAAACACATTACAAACAATTTTTATTATAAAACATTAAAAATTAGT
>DAINSR010000209.1:0-4528 GCA_036741255.1 Flavobacterium sp. | reverse complement strand
AATTGCACTTAAAGGAGGGTTTGCACAAGCAAGAAACTCACAAATAGGCGATTGTGTAGAATTTAAAAAAAATATTATTCACAATATGAATTATACAAAAAAATTAGGGTTGTTTTTTGTTGCTTGTCTTGGGTTTGTTTCTTGTGATAAAGATTTTAACACCATAGGTTCTGATGTAATTGGAGATCAAAATTTTAATTTATCAAAATATAATTCGCTCTCAATTAATTCATATATAAAAGCTACAAACGAAGTTCAAACTAATAATTTGACTGTAAATCAACTAGGTATTTATCCTGATCCTGTTTTTGGCACCACAAAAGCAAGTTTTGTTACACAAATTGAAATGGTAAGTCCTAATCCTACTTTGCGCTATAATTATCAAATAAACTCAACTGATTCCGTTTATATTTATATACCATTTTTTAGTACTGTAAAAAAAACAGACGCTTCTGGAAACAGAATATTTTCAATCGATTCAATTTATGGAAATAGTGCTTCAACTTTTGATTTAAAAGTATATAGAAATGGTTATTTTTTAAGTACTTATGACCCCGCCTCAAGCAATCAAGAAACTCAAAAATATTATTCAGATGCAAAATCTTTAGTAGATTCAAATAAGGGAATAGAAGTTTTAAATGACGACCCCAATAGCAGCCAGAATAGTGCTTTCTTTTTTAATAAAAACGAAATAAAAATATATAAAACTAACGGGAACGGTCAGTATTACAATAGTGCCAATGCAATAACTACTAACCCTGCTGAATATGTAGTTAAAGAACGAAAAGCCCCAGGAATATGGCTAAACCTAAACAAAAACTTTTTTAAAACTACTATTTTAGATGCTATTGCCTCTGGGAAATTGGTAAATAACGATGTTTTTAAAGACTATTTTAGAGGTTTATATTTTGAAGTAAACGAAAACAGTCCTAATCAAGGTTCACTTGCAAAATTAGATTTTTTAAATGCTGAATTAGTGATTCAGTACCACTCATACGAGGTTTCTGGCGATACAAATCCCGCAAATCTTAAGAAAAATGTTCTTCGTTTTCAAATGGGTTTTGCTGCAACTGGAACAAAAAAATCAAATTCAATCAACTTATTTGAATATCCATTACAAAACCCAAATTATACCGCAGCATTAAACGGAACAAATACTGATGGGAAATTATACATAAAAGGTGGTAATGGTTCTGTTGCTTTTATAGAACTTTTTGACAATGCAGAATTAACCTTGCTAAAAAGTAAAAAATGGTTGATAAATGAAGCAAGCTTGGTTTTTTATATTGACCAAAGTTCCATGTCAAATGCCCTTTATGAACCTGAAAGAATTTATTTGTATGACGCCTCTACTGGAAATGCAATTGTAGATTATACAGCTGACTTTACAAATGCTACAAATGCAAAATTTAACAAATCTGTTTTTGGAGGAATACTTGAAAAAGATGGCAATGGTAAAGGGATTAAATACAAATTTAAGATAACAAATTTTATAAATAATCTCATAAACGGAACAAATACCAGTACAAACACAAATGTGAGATTAGGATTAGTAATTTCTGATAATATTAATATTTCTTCAACAATAGGCTTAAAACAAGACCTTACCATTGATTCAGAAAAAATTAAAACTATTCCTACGGCATCTATACTCAATGTTGGTACAGTTTTATATGGTGCTCAAGAAACAGATGCTACTAAAAGATTAAAACTAGAAATTATTTATACAGAACCAAATTAACAAAATATGTGCGGAATTGTAGGTTATATAGGTCATAAAGATGCTTATCCTGTTGTTATTAAAGGATTAAAAAGACTTGAATACAGAGGATATGATAGTGCTGGTTTAGTGCTTTTTGATGGTAACGAACTTAAAATGTCAAAAACCAAAGGAAAGGTTTCTGACTTAGAAATAAAAGCAGAGCGAGAATCAAACACTCGAGGCAGTGTGGGCATGGGGCACACCAGATGGGCAACACATGGAGTTCCAAATGATGTAAACTCTCATCCTCACTTTTCAAATTCAGGCAAATTAGTTATTATACATAATGGAATCATAGAAAATTATGAACCCCTAAAAAAAGAATTAATCAAAAGAGGATACACCTTTCAATCTGATACGGATACTGAAGTACTTATTAATCTTATTGAAGAGGTTAAAAAAAATGAGAATTGCAAACTAGGTAAAGCGGTTCAAGTTGCACTCAATCAAGTAGTAGGAGCTTATGCTATTGCTGTTATTGATGTGGAAAAACCTGATGAAATTATTGTTGCACGTTTAGGAAGTCCATTAGCACTTGGAATAGGCGAGAATGAATATTTCATAGCTTCAGATGCATCTCCTTTTATTGAATATACCTCAAACGCCATCTATTTAGAAGATGAAGAAATGGCTATAGTGCGTCTTCACAAACCCATAAGAGTTAGAAAAATAAAAGGCGACACTTTAGTTGATCCTTATATTCAAGAGCTTCAAATGAATTTAGAGCAGATTGAAAAAGGGGGCTATGATCATTTTATGATGAAAGAAATTTATGAGCAGCCAAATGTTATAAGGGATACTTATAGAGGCCGACTACTAGTTAATCAAGGCATGATTAAAATGGCAGGTGTTGAAGATAATATTCAAAAATTTTTAAATGCAAAACGCATATTAATTATTGCTTGTGGAACATCTTGGCACGCCGGATTAGTAGCTGAGTATATTATTGAAGAATTTGCAAGAATATCTGTTGAGGTAGAATATGCCTCTGAGTTTAGATACAGAAATCCTATTATTAATAAAGATGATGTAGTTATTGCCATTTCGCAATCAGGTGAAACCGCAGATACTTTAGCCGCTATTAAATTAGCAAAAGATAAAGGTGCCTTTGTATTTGGCGTTTGTAATGTTGGGGGGTCTTCAATATCACGCGAATCTCATGCTGGAGCTTATACGCACGCAGGACCAGAAATAGGTGTTGCTTCCACAAAAGCATTTACCACTCAAATTACAGTATTAACTATGCTTGCTTTAAGACTGGCAAAAGCAAAAGGCACAATGACTAATTCAGATTACCAACGCTATTTATTAGAGCTAGAGTTAATACCTGAAAAAGTGCAAGACGCATTACTCACAAACGATGTAGCAAAACAAATAGCTTCTATTTACAAAGAATCTAATAATTGTTTGTATTTAGGCAGAGGATATAATTTTCCTGTTGCACTAGAAGGAGCCTTAAAATTAAAAGAAATATCATATATACATGCAGAAGGATATCCGGCCGCAGAAATGAAACACGGACCAATTGCATTAATAGATGAATCAATGCCCGTAGTAGTTATTGCCCCTAATAAAGGACATTATGATAAAGTAGTTAGTAACATTCAAGAAATAAAATCTAGAAGTGGTAAAATAATTGCAGTAGTAACAAAAGGCGATACACAAGTTAAGGCATTAGCAGACCATGTCATTGAAATTCCCGAAACAACAGAAGCCTTAACTCCTTTATTGACTACAATTCCATTACAATTATTATCATATCATATTGCTGTGATGAGAGGTTGTAATGTAGATCAGCCTAGAAATTTAGCAAAATCTGTAACTGTAGAATAACACGGTTGTTTAAACAGAATAGTTTTAAACCTAAAATACGCATTAGATTTCGTAATGAAAGCTAAAAATACAATTGCAAAGCATATCACGGAACACAATAAAAAAATAAAAACTAAGTGAAGTAATAAAAGTAAATGCTCACGGACTTTTTTAAATTTTGTAGTATAGAAAGATTTTATACCAATAACATTTGTAAAATAGTCCATTTTTATTGGACTATATTGAATACATAATCGGTATTAAATTTTTTTTTAATACGGTAAATAATCGTCTATTAGTAGTTTTACACCTAAAGTAGCTTTTTCTTTAATGACTAATAAATTAACACCTTCTTCTACATCGGGATTGGTATCAATATAAACCGTATTGGCATCAAACGGAACAGCTAATAGTAAAGAAGCAGCAGGATGTACCATCATTGTGGTGCCAACGATTACAAATAAATCGGCCGATTGTGTAATGGCAATAGCGTTTTCAATTTCGGGGACTGCCTCGCCAAACCATACAACATGAGGTCTTAGCTGACTACCATCAATGGCAAGGTCGCCCAAATTTAGGTCGTGTTCACACGGATAAATCAAATGTGGATTGCTGGTGCTTCTGCATTTTCGCAACTCACCGTGCAAATGAACTACGTTTGTAGAACCCGCCCTTTCGTGTAAATCGTCTATGTTTTGAGTAATAACAGTAACTTTATATCGCTTTTCTAACTCTGCAATTAAAACATGCGCCTCGTTAGGTTT
The DNA here is from genome assembly GCA_036741255.1 of Flavobacterium sp. Taxonomy (GTDB): domain Bacteria; phylum Bacteroidota; class Bacteroidia; order Flavobacteriales; family Flavobacteriaceae; genus Flavobacterium. Next base: position 190 of record DAINSR010000209.1, on the reverse strand, counting down.
CACAACATCTAACTGTCTTCTTCGGGCATTATAAAAATCTAAAACGAGCTGTGGATTTTTTTCAAATCCCTTTGGCGTTGCCACTTCCTCAATTTTATGATTGTTCCAGAGTCCGTTAGCATCTCTAAAGGTGCTGATACCACTTTCTTGACTGATTCCGGCTCCTGTTAAAAAAACAATATGATGCTTT
>DAINSR010000208.1:0-4530 GCA_036741255.1 Flavobacterium sp. | reverse complement strand
GAATAACAAATTTAATATTTTTTTTTTATATATCTAATTATTAAATAAATATTTTTTTTGAATAATCGCATTTTTTTTACTGCAAATTTTTATTCTTTTTTTTATAACTCCATATCGCTTAACTACGTAAAAAAATAAGCGCAAAAATTAAATATTATAACAACATTATATCTTTATGTACGTATTAATTGTAGTTTTGGTTTTAAGCTTTTTCATTATAAATTATTAAAGAAGTAATATCTATTAACCAAGTAATATCTTACTAATTTTATACCTATATATATAGGTATAATTTGGCGGGTTATTTTGCTGTATAGTATTTGAGAATAATAATGGATTTATGAAGTTTTAACTTAGGGGTCTGCTGAATAAGTAAGCAAAAATAATTTAACAGTAATCTTTGTCGTTCCGAAGAGGTAGGAATCAATAAGTTGCTCAAGTTATGTGATTCTTCGTCCCTTAGAATGACAAAAGCGGTAAACATTTAGAATATAGCCTTACAAACCTGTAAAATATTTATTTGTTACTGGTGTCATTAAATTTTTGTGAAAAAAATAAAATATTGGTTAGTTTGCTTTTTAACCCAAAATAAATTTGTCAATTTTGTGTCATCGCTGTGTGTTTTTTTGTGAAACAGCTATTACACAAAGTTGCTCAAAGTTTTGCTCAAAGTAATTCAAAGAAAACAGTAGCACTACAAAAAAATGTACCTAAAAAGGAGATTTTAAATGTGTTTTAATATTTAAAAAAAAAATGTACCTTGTGGGCAAATTAAAAATATATGTACACACTACCAAAAATTGAACAATTCAATCAAAATGTAGCTTCAAAATACAACATTTATAACAGCATTTTTATAACATTACCTTTTGACGAAATAAACAATACGGGGGTTTTATTACCATTATTCTCTGAAGTTTGCGAAAACGGTTTTAAAAACAATCAAAGTCCGGAAGAGATTTTTGACGCTTTTGTACTCAAATATTTAGACAACCCCACACAAAAGCAAAAAGAAACATTAATGTTTAGGTTTATTCAGTACATTGAGCGTCAGGTTGTTCTTTTTGATGCTATTGAAGACGCAAGTTTTGATATGGTAAACAATCTTGAAGGTGCAGGTTCACTGAGAGAATTAAAAGAACACGCTGAGCAAAATAATAAAAAACATGAACTCATAGAATTTTTAGATAGTTTTAAAATACGAACTGTTTTAACAGCACACCCTACACAGTTTTATCCTGGTTCAGTACTAGGGATTATCACAGATTTAACAAAAGCCATTCGTTTAAATGATCTTATTGCTATTAAACAATTACTAGCACAACTTGGCAAAACACCTTTTATCAAGCAACGCAAACCATCTCCGTTTGATGAAGCTATTAGTCTCATTTGGTATCTTGAAAATGTATTTTATGAAACGGCTGGAGAAATGATGCATTTTATTCAAAAAAACATTTTAGATGGAGAATTGCCTAAAAATGATATTTTGAATCTTGGATTTTGGCCTGGTGGCGACAGAGATGGTAATCCTTTTGTAACCACAGAAATTACTCTAAAAGTTGCAGAAAGACTCAGAACTTCTATTTTAAAATGCTATTATTCAGATGTTAAAAAGCTAAAAAGAAAACTCACCTTTATGGGAGTGGACAGCATTATTTCTGAATTAGAAAGTAAGTTATATCGTTCTGTATTTTATTCTCATGGCGAAATTTTTATCACAATTGAAGAACTTAAAGAAAAACTAGAACAAATAAAAACATTAGTAATAAACAAACATCAATGTTTATATTTAGATGAAATTGATTTGTTGCTAAATAAAATTAATTTATTTGGTTTTCATTTTGCAACACTAGATATTAGACAAAACAGTAGAATTCATGCACGTGTTTTTGATACTATTGTTTCTCAAAACCCAACTATTTTCCCTGAAAATTACCAGTCTTTATCAGAGATTGAAAAAATAGCGGCTTTATCTAAGGTTTCTGCAAAATTAACAGCAGAAGATTTTGAAGATGAGATGACAAAATCTACCATAGGTTCTATAATTGCTATGAAAACGATTCAAAAAAACAATGGAGAAAAGTCGTGCAACCGTTATATAATTAGTAATAATGAGAGTGCCCTTCATGTTTTTGAAACGTTAAGTATGTTTCATTTGTGTGGATGGCAAAATCCATCGGTGGATATTGTCCCTCTTTTTGAATCAGTAGATGATTTAGAACACGCAGATAAAGTTATGGAAATACTTTATACAAATCCTACTTATGCTGCTCATTTAAAACAAAGAGGAAACGAACAAACTATTATGCTTGGTTTTTCTGACGGAACTAAGGATGGGGGCTATTTAATGGCAAACTGGGGAATATACAAAGCAAAAGAAGCACTCACGGCTATGTCTAGAAAATATAATGTAAAGGTAGTGTTTTTTGATGGTCGTGGTGGACCACCTGCACGTGGTGGCGGAAAAACAAATAAGTTTTATGCCTCATTAGGACCCACAATTGAAAACCAACAAATTCAATTAACTATACAAGGGCAAACGATAAGTTCTAATTTTGGAACCTTAGATTCGTGCCGATATAATCTTGAAAATTTGCTGAGTGCGGGTGCAAGCAATCAAGTTTTTACAAGAAACGAACAAGAATTGTCTGACAGTGAAAAGGAAATTTTGAAACAACTTTCAGAAATCAGCTATCAAAAATATGTTGATTTTAAAAATCATAAAATGTTTGTGCCTTATTTAGAACGCATGAGTACATTAAACTATTATGCTAAAACTAACATTGGTAGCAGACCTTCAAAACGAAATGCATCAGAAAAACTTAATTTTGCCGATTTAAGAGCCATTCCATTTGTGGGTTCATGGAGTCAATTAAAACAAAATGTTCCTGGTTTTTTTGGTGTAGGTTCTGCTTTAAAATATTTTGAAGATCAAAACCGCTGGAGTGAGGTTTCTGAATTGTATAATCATTCACTATTTTTTAGAACTTTACTAGAAAACAGCATGATGTCCTTGAGCAAGTCTTTTTTCCCATTAACGGCTTATATGAAAAAAGATAAAGAGTTTGGAGAATTTTGGCAAGTAATTTATAACGAATTCTTAGAAACAAAACGCTTATTATTAAAAATTTCTGGGTTTACTACTCTTATGGAAAATTATCCAGAAGGAAAGGCGTCTATTGCCATGCGTGAAAAAATTGTACTCCCTTTGTTAACTATTCAGCAATATGCGTTATTGAAAATTAAAGAATTAAAAGAAAGTAACAACCCCGATGAAAAACAAATTGCAGTTTATGAAAAAATTGTAACACGTTCACTATTTGGAAACATTAATGCAAGTAGAAATTCGGCATAAAAATTTAAAACGAGTTCAGAGAAATATAAACTCCTTCTCTGAACTCTCTTTTAAATATTTTTTTAGTTTTGAGAGTTTATATTTCCCTTGGTATTTGTTGATTTTACTGACTCTTATTCAAAAAACAACCTTTCTAACCTTTCTAACCTTTGATTTAAAGATAATAAAAACAAGGCTTTAAACGTTTTTCCAATATTAATTTTGTTCATTAAGTGTGTTTTTACTATAAAGATTTTCATCTCTTTTTTAATCCAATTTTTTTAGCAATACTGATTATATGACAAGCATTTTTGTAGTTTGTTTTGATATAACTTTTGAAACAGAAATAAAAATATATATCCCTAAAGCATATATTGCTAGTCAAGAAGACCAAAAAATTTTATATATTGAGAAAAATGTAAACAATAAGATACTGGAATCATATCATATAATTTTAACAGAATTTGAAGCCAAGGCAGTTGAAATATGCAATCTTTTGTCGGTTGAACAATTAACAAAAAAATACAACGCAAAAAATCTAAAACCAAAGTCACTTTCAACATTACTACAAGATAATAAAACAAAGTTAGTTTTTGACACGTTTTATAATACTAAGATGAATTTGTTTTTAGAACTGGCAAAAAATAACCATTTTTATACTTCTATCAATTTAAATCGATTAAATCCTTTTTTTAAACAGCAATATTTTTTTAACAGCAATTCACTCAAGCCCAAGTTGCATTTTTTAAAAACAACAACTGATATTCTTTATACCCTTTCATTACAAGACGGTAAAAATGTATATTTTCCTGTAAACCATAAAACTATCATTATTTTAAACCTCCCTGGTTGGATTGCATTAGGCAACAATATTTATAAAATTGAAGAAGTTAATGGCAATAAAATTAAGCCTTTTATAAGTAAAAAGCAGCTCGAAATTCCAGAAAAAAACAGCAAAGAATATTTCAAAACATTTATTAAAGACATTTTAAAAAAAGTAGAAATAGAAACAGAAGGGTTTAAAATTAAACAAGACCACATCTTGAAAAATTGTTTTATAAACCTGGAATACCATTTTATTAAAAACACTTATCTTTTCTCTATTGGTTTTCAATATGATCAGCATCAATTTTTATATTCAGATAAAAGAAAGTTGGCCTCAAAAACAGCACTTAACGATACCCTTGAAGTTTATC
>DAINSR010000207.1:0-4535 GCA_036741255.1 Flavobacterium sp. | reverse complement strand
TTTACAATACCCACGTCTCCTTTTAGGGTAGAAAATTTTACAAATTCGCTAGGAGAATTAAAAGAATGAATGTAAGTTTTTGCTTCCCCATTTAAATACCACCCTGATTTTGGAAAGAACTTTTTGTCAAATGAGTCAAATTTTATGGTGCCAAACAATGAAAAATAGTCACTGTTATTAAAAATAGGTCTGCTGTTTTGAAAGGTGGGCGATTTTATTTCTAAATGTTTCATTTCAGCACCCATCCCCACAACAAACAAATTACTAAAAGTGGTTTCTAAAAAAACTCTGTTAGAAAAATCAGAAAAGTCTATATTTATGGAATTCAAATTTGCTAAAATATTTGCATTGTTATAATTAGCTTGTATATTTTTATTAAATGTGTTGAGTCTTGAGTTTATCCCAAAACTCCAGTAAAATCCGTTGTCTATGTAGTAATTAAAATTATATCTAAAATGATCTCCAAGTATTACATCTAAATAGGCAACATCATTTTTTGAAAATAGTTTTTTTTGAGTAATATTAATTAATGCACCACTTTTATACAATCCGTCATAATGAATACCAGATTTTAATAACGTATTGATTTCATTTTCTTTAATATTTAACAATAAGTTGTTTTCTTGATCAAAATGATATAATATAGAACTAAAATTTTCTGTTGCGTTTAAAGTGTTTATGCCTTTTTCAAATGTATCAAAACTTATTTTTTTATTCTCTTTTAAATGAAGTTTCCCTAAAATATATGCCCGTGTATAATTTTTTAAAACATTTGTTTCTATTGATTTTATAAATAAACTGTCTGTTAGTTGTATTGGTGTTTTTTGAGTGCTATAATTGTTTTTTAGGGCTACTAATTTCTCAAGTACCTCAATAGTTGCAAGCGTTCCAGATTTTATAAGTTCATTACTTTTTTCAAATGACAATATATTATATCCATCTACATTTGGTTTTATATAAACGTTTGTTTGTTTTATTTTTTCTTCCATTTTATTGTATGACGAAAAACTAGAAATTTGCATCAAAACCTTAGTTAAACTTTCAAGCTGACTTCTTTTTTTTAAACCATCTTGAACATCAACTCCTATGATGTATTGGACTCCCATTTTTTTTATTTCGTCTATGGGATAGTTATTTACCACACCACCATCAACTAAAACGTTTCCATCTATTTCTACCGGATTATATAAAGTGGGTAATGCACCACTGGCTATCATGGCTTGAGCTAAATTTCCTTTATTGAGCAACACTTGCTTTCCGGTTTCTATATCAGTTGCAATACAAAAAAAAGGAATGGGTAGTTTGCTAAAATCAGAAATTTCTCTCACATGATAGGTTAACCTGGAGAGATTGTTAAAGTTATACATGCCTTTAGAAAATCCTTTTGGCGAGGAAATTTTAAATTTTTTAAAAGGAAGGGTTAAAAAATAGAGTTCGTCATTTCGCTTTTGATGAAATGTTTTTACATTTCTAGGGACAAGGTCTTGCACAAGTTTTTCAATATCCAGTTGAGAAAAAGCATATTCTAACTCTTTCCCAGAATAGCCCGAGGCATACAAGCCTCCAATAATAGCTCCCATGCTTGTGCCAGCAATATAATCTACTTTAATATTTAAGGAATCTATAACTTTTAAAGCCCCAATGTGTGCAAGTCCTTTTGCACCACCTCCTGAAAGCACTAGTCCTATTTTAGGTTTTTGTAATGTGTCTTGTGTATAAGATTTTATTGCTGGTACTAAAAAGAATAATACTAAAAACGATTTTAATAATACCTGTTTGTTATTAAATGAAGGAAAAAGACAAATTATTATTTTTTTGTTGGGATTAAAAAAAGTCGCAATAAAAATCATGCTTAACCATTTGTGCTTTAGGTTTACTTTTTGTTGCAAACAGCTATTTAGTTTGTGTAACATGATTAAACTTTTTGTAAAATTCGGTAATTTTTTTGGCTTTTGAAAGTCCCACAACCTCACAAATTTCTTTTTCAGATGCTTGTTGCAGTCTTTTAACACTTTTAAAATGTTTTAACAACGCAATCATGGTTTTTTCGCCTATTCCTTCAATTGATTCTAAACTATTATTTAGGGCTGCCTTACTTCTTTTATCCCGATGATGCGTAATACCAAAACGATGGGCTTCATTTCTAAGGAATTGAATTACTTTTAGCGTTTCAGATTTTTTATCTAAGTACAAGGGTACTGAATCACCAGGATAAAACAATTCTTCAAGCCTTTTTGCAATACCAATAATAGCAATTTTACCTCTTAGCCCTAGTGCATCAATACTTTTTAATGCTGATGACAACTGACCTTTTCCTCCGTCAATAATAATGAGTTGGGGCAGTGGTTGTTCTTCATCAATCATGCGTTTGTAACGTCTATAAACTACTTCTTCCATTGAGGCAAAATCATCTGGTCCTTCTACGGTTTTAATATTAAAATGCCGATAATCTTTTTTACTGGGTTTGCCATCTTTAAAAACCACACAAGCTGAAACCGGATTTGTTCCTTGAATATTAGAATTGTCAAAACATTCAATGTGGCGTGGCTCTGTAGAAAGGCGTAAATCTTTTTTCATTTGTGCCATTATTCTATCCGTATGCCTTTCTGGATCTACAATTTTTATTTGTTTTAATTGATCCATTCTATAATATTTTGCGTTTCTAATAGACAAATCTAAAACACTTTTTTTGTCGCCAAGTTGTGGAACGGTTATTTTTAAATGTTCGCCTAAAGAGAGTGGAAAGGGTAAAATTAGTTCTTTTGAATTTAGTTTAAAACGTTCTCTTAATTCCACAACAGCAAGTGCCAGCAGTTCTTCATCTGTTTCTTCAAGTTTTTTTTTGAGTTCCATAGTGTGCGATCTAACAATAGCACCGTGCGAAATTTGAAGAAAGTTTACATAAGCCATTGTTTGGTCTGAAACAATAGAAAACACATCTATATTTGCCAATTTTGGGTTTAAAACGGTTGATTTTGCCTGATAATTTTCTAAAACAATAATTTTTTCTTTGATTTTTTGAGCCGCTTCAAATTCCATATTATCTGCAAATAATTTCATTTGAAGTTTAAACTCTTTTAAACTCTCCTTAAAATTTCCTTTTAAAATTTGTCTTATGGCTTCTACTTGTTTTTGATAATTTGATAATGATTCTAAACCTTCACACGGACCTTTGCAATTGCCAATGTGGTATTCTAAACACACTTTATACTTGTTGTTAAGTATATTTTGTGATGACAAATCAAAATGGCACGTTCGCAACGGATACAACTCTTTTATCATTTCTAACAAGGTGCTTACAATTTTAAAATTTGTATAAGGACCATAATATTCAGAGCCGTCTTTTAATTCTCTTCGAGTGGGGAATATTCTAGAAAATGGTTCGTTTTTTATACAAATCCACGGATATGATTTATCGTCTTTTAATAAAATATTGTAGCGGGGTTGCAGTTTTTTTATCAAATTATTTTCAAGAAGCAGTGCATCAGATTCTGTATCAACCACAATGTGTTTTATAGAAACAATTTTTTTTACTAAAACACTGGTTTTATAATTGTCATGGTTTTTTGTAAAATAGCTTAAAACACGTTTTTTTAAATTTTTAGCTTTTCCAACATACAAGATTTTATCAGACGCATCAAAATACTGATACACACCAGGTTTGTCTGGCAATGATTGTATTTGAAGTTCAAGATTTGTTGTCATGCTATCTTTTAAATAGGCTTATCTACAAATGTAAGAAAATGATTTGAATGTTTTGCAAGGCAACAATTTGAAATAATTTGGGCGTAGCTGCAGTGCATTACTTTACTTGTTTTTGCCAGCTTGTTTTTATAACGTTTTACCATTAAAAACAATACAGATTAGCGAGGGGATATTTTAAGCACACCGCTAAAGAGATAAAATCTAATAACTTTATTTTTCATTCTTTTTTATTTGTGTTGGTATTGATAGTTTTTATTTGAATACTCAAAAAAATGGGGTTATTGCACACTATTTGGATCCCAAAAATGTTTTTCAAAATCAATGATTTTAAGATTTTTTACCTCAATTCCTTCAGATTCAAGTAGTTGTTGCATGATGTTTGTGCCGCCAAAGTGATGCTTCCCTGTAAGTAGTCCAACGCGGTTTACAACTCTATGTGCCGGAACATCAGCCATGTTGTGTGAGGCATTCATGGCCCAGCCCACCATTCTTGCAGATTGAGCTGTACCAAGTGCTTTTGCAATAGCTCCATAAGAAGTTACCTTTCCATAAGGAATACATCGAGCAATTTCATATACGCGTTCAAAAAAGGAATCGCTATTTGATTTGTGTTCTTTCAACATACTAAACGGAGTTTGATTATTAATACAAAGCTAATGGATTGTTTTCTAGTCTATCAAATTTAATTGCTAGTTTTTTGGGTAGAAATTGATACGCAATTATACCCGCAATTAAGTTATACCAATAACATTTGTAAAATAGTCCAATAGTTTATCCCAAAATCCGCATTAGACTTCGTAATGAAAGCTAAAAATACAATAAAAATAAGT
>DAINSR010000206.1:0-4539 GCA_036741255.1 Flavobacterium sp. | reverse complement strand
GAATCATTCACAAAAACTTCTCCTAAAGAATCTACATCTACAAAATCAAAGGCTTCTTTTTCTGCAATTTCTAAAATTAACTCCCCCTCTGATCCACTTAAAAATTCGCCTTTAGCATTCAACAGCTTTAAGGCATTCCATTGCTTAGGATTGTGCGAAGCGGTTAAGATAATGCCCCCATCTGCTTTTTCCATGGGAACAGCAATTTCAACTGTTGGTGTTGTTGACAAACCTAAATCAATTACATCAATTCCTAAACCAACCAAGGTATTCTGAACCAAATGGTGAATCATGGGGCCCGAAATTCTTGCGTCTCTTCCTACAACCACTTTTAGTTTTTGATTTTTATGAGATTGTTGATTTTTTAGAAATGTACCATAGGCAGAAGCAAATTTAACAGCATCAACTGGAGTAAGATTTTCTCCTACCTTTCCTCCAATAGTGCCACGAATTCCTGATATAGATTTGATTAAAGTCATGTGATTTTTTTAAGTTTTAAATAGTCAATTAAAAATTGTAAAGCACAAATATAATATTTCAAATCATATTACAATTGAGGCTATAATTTTTTTTTACATTTACATTTTATAACTAAAATTTATTAAAATCAAATGAATTTTCTTGCTCATATATATCTTTCTGGTGATGATGATTATATTAAAATAGGAAATTTTATGGCAGATGGAATTCGTGGTCATGATTATTTAATCTATCCAGATGGGATAAGAAAAGGAATTATATTACATCGGTATATTGATACTTTTACTGATGCACACACAATTTTTAGAACCAGTAAACACAGACTGCATGAACGATATGGTCATTATTCTGGTGTTGTGATAGATATTTTATATGACCATTTTTTAGCAAAAAACTGGACATACTATTCTACAGAATCACTCAAATGTTTTGTAAAACGTTTTTATGCATTACTCTGTGAAAATTTTAATATTTTATCACAAAAAACACAAAGAATATTACCCACAATGATAGAACAAAACTGGCTAGAAAGCTATGCCACTGTAGAAGGAATTTCAAAAATTTTATTTCAAATGGATAGCAGAACAAATTTTAGGTCAAAAATACAATTTGCAATAGAGGAGTTAAATAAATTTTATGACTTTTTTGAATATGAATTTAGGTTATTTTTTGAGGAATTAATTGTTTACGTTAGCAATAAACTTAAACAAATTCACTGAAATTAAAGAAGTTATGCAATCAAAAAATGATTTAAGTTTGCTTAAAATAACTAACTAGAATAACACTTATGATAAATTATCGGTTTAATCCTATCAAAACAAATTTGCTTTTTTCTATATTTTAGCGTATTTTTGCACCCTAAAATTTAATTAAACATAATTATGAAAAAAGTAATTTTATTATCGGCAATGCTTTTTGTTGTGGTATTTAGTGCACAATCTCAAGACATTTCTAAAAATGCACTAGGTCTTAGAATTGGTGACAATGATGGCTTTGGTGGAGAATTATCGTATCAAAGAGGATTATCACAAAAAAATCGTTTAGAATTTGACTTAGGGTGGAGAAATTCAAATGATATTGATGCTTTTAAACTAGCTGGATTGTATCAGTGGGTTTGGAATATCCAAGGCGGTTTCAACTGGTATGCAGGTGTTGGTGCAGGTGTTGGAAGCTGGAGTATCGACAAAAAATTTGGAAACATGAGAGTTAAAGACAGTGGTACATTCCTATTTGCTGCGGGAGATATTGGTATTGAGTATAATTTTAAAGAAGCTCCAATCCAGTTATCATTAGACTTTAGACCAGAATTGTATTTTGGTGGAGATTACGCAGACTCAAGAGATGGATTTGGACCAGATATTGCTCTAGGTATCCGTTATAAATTTGACTAATCTAATATATTAAAACTAGAGTGTCTAAAAAGTAGAATTTTATCAAAATTATTCCTCTTTTCTGGTAATGTGGTCAAAAATAGTTGGTAATTTTTAAATTTAAGTTTATTAAATTACCGCATCAAACTGAAGAGGACATTGGCTTTGCTGAGGAGCAACCAATTAGCAATAAGTTTGAAACATATACGAAAAATAAGGCAGTGTAAAAACTGCCTTTTTTTAATACATTTTTTGGTATGTTTTATGGCTAAAAAAAACCTACTTATTGATTTGATTTTTATAGTACAAATACCATTTTAAAAAGTTCTTCCTATTTTTTAAGCTTAATCCTCGATGTACATTTAAGTTTCCTTTCAATGTCCAAAAAATGATTCTAAAGAGTTGGTCGAGTTTGGTATTTTTTCATCTTTTAAATACAGAAACATATTAGGTAATGCTTTTTTGATTAGCATAAATGATCTTCTTACCATTTTGTGAGTGTACCAATACCTGCCTGTTTCATAATTGTATGATTTTTCATTGATATAATCCCGATAAGTTTCTTCCCATTGTATCAGCTCTATAAGCCACAATTGTCTTTTATATTCAGAGTTTATATGGTGTATTTTAACTGCAATTTGTTTAAGTTCAAAACCTGATTTGTGCTTTGGATTTGCTGTGAGCCATATTCTGCACATTCTTGAGATATGTACCAAACATCTTTGAAAAGGCACTTTAGGACAAACTTTTTTAATTGCTTTTATAGAAGATTTATCGCCATCAGAAGTAATACTTTTTATTTTAATTCCAAGGTTCAACAGGTTTTGCAAGTCTTCGGCAATCTCTTCAAAATGCTCACCATCAGTAATTCTGTAAAGCTGTGTTAGCTTTAAATGAAAGTTCCTATATATTATCAAGCAAATATCATTGGGGAAATAAGTTCCATCCACAACCAAATAAATCTCATCAGTAGAACTGAACTCCAAAATAGGTGCCGATACTGTACAAAAAAAGTGTGTAAAGATTTTTTTGTACAGTATCCATTTAATAGTTTGAAGACTTTGACAGGTTGGACAGCGCTTTTTTAATTAATTTTAAACTAATGCAACTGGCTTAAAAAATCTATCCTTCATACAGAATTTAAATTCCCTTAATATAAATTAAAAATGCCACAACGACTAGTAGAATTAGAGACAAAACCTGAAATGCTCCAACAATTACCTATAATACAGCAATCGTATCCAAATCTTAATGCAGAAATTTATGGCAATATGTTAGAACAAATGATTTTGCATCAATACAAGCAATTAGTAGTTGTAGAAAATGGAGCTACAATAGGTTTAGCAGGATTTTGGATTGGCACTAAATTGTGGTGTGGTAAATACCTAGAAATGGATAATGTGGTGGTACATGAAGATTTTCGTTCTAAAGGAATTGGAAGCCTCATGACAAAATACCTCAACCAAAAAGCAATTGATGAAAATTGTAACATGATTGCATTAGATGCATATACAACTAATTTTGGAGCCCAAAAATTCTATATGAATCATGGTTTTGTGCCAAAAGGCTTTCATTTTATAAAATATCTAAAATAGATCAAAACAATCATGTCAGAACCCAAAGTATAAAAAAACATTTAAAACCATACCATATACTAAACCCATGAAATACAAAATGCTTGTTTTAGATTTAGACGACACACTATTAACAGATGATCACAAAATATCTAAACTTAATAAAGAAATGATTTTAAAAGTACAGCAAGCTGGGGTTCATGTAGTGTTGGCATCAGGCCGACCCACGTCTGCCATGACGTTTTATGCCAAAGAGCTAGAACAAGACCTATCAGATTCTTACATGATTTCGTATAATGGAGCCCAAATAAGTAGAGTTAAAACAGGCGAAATTTTTTTTAAACAAACCCTACCGATACAACAAATACATGAATTATACGCTTTTAGTAAAAAAAACAATACACATATTATTACTTATTTAAACGAATCTATTATTAGCGAAACGGATTCTGAATATATTGAAATTGAAAAAAAAATAACAGGTTTACCTCATTTAAAAGTTCCAAGTTTTATTGATGTGGTTACCACAGATGCTATAAAATGTATTTTGTTAGAAGAACCTTCCTATTTAAAAAAAATAGAAAAAAAATTACAAAATGCCATGCCACATTTGAGTATTAGTATGTCAAAACCATTTTTTTTAGAAGTTGCCCAGCAAGGTATTGACAAAGGAAATAGTTTAAAATTACTAGCCCAAGAGTTAAATATACATTCTCATGAAATTATTGCAATAGGGAATGCAGGAAACGATTTAAGCATGATAGAATATGCAGGTTTAGGCTTATGGGTTGCTAATGTAACTCCAGAACTCAGAGATAAAGCAAATGCAATTGTAGCATCTAACAACAATGATGGAGTTGCAGAAGCAATAGAAAAATATATCTTAACTTAAAAATCAATTGCTTGTGTGGTTCAAATATAAACTACCTTTGTAAAAAAAATAATCATTTGAATACCAAATAATTACACAGCCGTCCGAAAGTTTTTCAAAAACGCTAAAAAAAACTTTGTTAAGTCCCTGTTTATAGGGGCAAACTTGTTTGAGGGCTGGAATTATCTCTGTTGAAGAGTGTGTTTTCAGGTGGTTTTTTTGCTTTTTTTACAATGGGTTTTAG
>DAINSR010000205.1:0-4592 GCA_036741255.1 Flavobacterium sp. | reverse complement strand
CAATTAATTCAATCATTTGAAAAAGAATATTGAGTTTTTCAGCAGACCCTAATTTGTGATTGTTTTTAAGTTTTATGAGAATTATAACTCAACAAATTAAATAAGTATGTTTCATTTATTTTTAAGCAATAAACCCTAAAGCACCTCAATTAATTTAGAAATTAAAAAATATTCCCCTTTTAAGTTTATTTATTCATGTTTTGCATCTCATACATGAAAGTATCTAAATCTACATGTAAACGCAACAACGACAATGCTTTATCTACAATATAAGAAACGTTGCTTGGCGTAAAACCTAATGCCAAAGCAAAACGTGTTAAAACATTTTTTTGTTTAGGGCCTAAAATATCATCTACAAATACCATTCGTGCCAAATCATATAATCGTTCTAACCGTTGTGTATATAAATAAGGGGGGTTAATGGGATATTTTAAAGGATTATCTATGATTTCTTGATATTCTGCAGGTGAAATCTCTAATTGCAGTGCTAATTTATCTAAAAACACTCGCTCTTCGTCAGTTAAAACTCCATCTGAAAGGGCTACTCTAACGATTGCTGAAAAATGACCTTTATTTCGGTTTTTAAATTCGTTATCAAATAAATCTGAAAATGACATATTGTTTTTTTGTGGGCAAATATACTTTTTTTAGTATTCAATTAAAATAATTTTAAGCTTTTATTATTTGTTTCGCTTTATTGGTGTTCAATGAATGATATTTCATTATTGGCTTTTCAAAGCCCAATGAAACCCTAGCTGTGGCAGAAGTTTTTATTTTTTCATCTCATTTTTTAGTTGGTCGAAGATTTCTTCATTTGATTTCTCTTTAGATGAATAGTAAATTTTCTCATTGTTATTAGTTGTAATATAGATTATGGGTTGTTTAATCGAATTAATAAACAATTTTACATTTTCTCCATTTTTAGTTTTGAATTTTCCTTTCTTTATAGTTTGTAAGGCAAAACCATTTGTCTTGATTGATATTTTGGGTAATTCATTCACGAGTTCAATAGACTTAATTTCACTTGTTTTTAAGTTTATTCCATAATTTCCTTTAATTTTAACAATATTATCATTAATCTCAATTTGGTTATCCTGTAGACTAAAATAAAACATTGTTACAATTGCTATAAAAACAGCAAACATAAAACCTATAGCAATTATAGTTTTTAGTTTCTATTTTTTGTCTTTTATTTTTGAAAATTGGTCTCTTTTCCAAATGAAATAAATATAAGTAAGTATGGGATAAGTCGCTATAAAAATTCCGCTACAATCAGGACTTATAAAATAATATAAAATCAATCCAGTAATAAATATTGATATTCCTAATAAAATGTGGAAATTTTTAAAATAAGCGATATAGGATTTAATATCAAATTTTTGTCTTTCATCTTCAGACATTGTATTAAATCCTGAAAGCAAATATTTAGCATTATTTTCAGTAACTAAAAATGCTATTCCTATAAAAACAAGACTCAATAGTGTAATTGTGATTATCATTGGCTGTAAAATTTCTGCTAACTAGCTTAAACAATATAAAACTTCACTTATACACTCAATGTGAGTATATTGACAAAGGTTTGTTTCGCTTTATTGGTATTCGATGAATGATATTTGATTATTGGCTTTTCAAAGTCCAACTAAAAGACTTGAAAACTATTTTACAAAACGTTCGTCTGTTTCCATTACAGTGCCGCAAGTTTTGCAGGTTCTAAGTTCTTGTGAGTTGTAAAAATGTTTAAAATGCTTTAAAAAATCTACTTCAATGTTGTGTAGTTCAAAGTAAACTTCATAGAGTTTATGGTTGCAGGTATCACAAAACCAGAGTAGTCCGTCTGGAATATTGAGTCCTATACGTTTTTTTTCGATGACTAGTCCTATTGAATTTTTTTCTCTAACGGGTGAGTGGGGAATTTTTGCTGGTAAAAGAAACATATCGCCTGGCCCAAGTTGCATGGCTTTTTTTTCTCCGTTTTCTTGAATATATACAGTAATATTTCCTTCTAACTGATAGAACAGTTCCTCGGTTTCGTTATAATGAAAATCTTTACGGGCATTGGGGCCGGCAACAATCATTACTATATAATCTCCAGAGTTTACGTAGAGATTTTTATTGCCCACAGGTGGCTGTAATAAATGTTTATTGTTTTCTATCCACTGAACTAAATTAAAGGGTTTTTGGACGGTCATATCTTGAAAATTTAATTACGAAGATAGAAAAAAACTAGCATAGTGCAATCTTTGAATTTTATACCAATAACATTTGTAAAATAGTCCAATAGTTTATGGTATAATGCCGATATAGTATGAAAATAGTCCATTTTTCTTGGACTATATTGAATACATAATCGGTATAATTAGATTAACTATTCTGCAAGTTGGGTTGATTATTCTCACAGGACAGTGGTAATACTATTTTGCTGTTTTTAATAGAATTTAGCCTAGTAAACAAAATTTCAGAACTATAATTCTATTTTTTCATAGAGCCCCTGACGGTTATTGACATAAAAGCCAGTAGCACTATTTTTTTGAAACTCTTACACCCACTAGTTAATCACAATGTTATCAATATTGCAGTTAGTTGTTTGCAGATTGTTTCCTGCTATGTTGCTTCCTGTATATTCAAAAACAAAATATCCGTTTCCCTGAACTGATGAGGGAATAGAATAAGTTCCCGCTGAATTAAAAGTTGAGGTATTTGCACTAGGAAATGAAAAGCTAGATGAAATATCAAACAAAGTAGCATTAGAAATTTTCTGACCTGGAACATAATCTGTGGTTCTATAGACTTTTAAACCAAATGAAGAACTGAAAAAATCAGCATCTACCTGAAATGTTAAAGAATTTGCAGCTGTAAAATCAATGGGAATGATTAAATAAGATTTATTATTTTCTAAGCTTCCGCCAAAAGCTGACATTTGAATACATTTTGTTCCGTTCACCTGTTTAATATTCCAGTCTTTTGTTCCTGATGTTGCAAAGTTTAAATAGTTGGTAAATATTTTTTGATTTATGACATAGCTTTCAAAGTTTTCTGTTAAACTTGAGTAGAATGTATAAGTTCTAGGATTTGTTAGTTTTACATCAGATTGATGCCTCACAATAAATTGAAAATCAGACTCATATTTGGTCATAATTCCTCGTATAGTACCTCTGCCCGAAGGCACGTTTTGATAGGCAAAAAGAGCATATTTACTCACTCTAAAGTATCTAGAGGTGCCGCCATTACTGTCTACAATGCTGTGGTTTGTTGCTCCACCTCCTGAGTCTATATCAAAATATGTTCGGGCTAATGAGCCATCGGTAAATTGAACATTTGTAATTTCTATTAATGTATTTAAGTTGCTATTGCTTGCTGCAGTTGCAAGAGAAACTTGTCTTACCATATTATTTTCAGAAACTTTAACAGAAGAGATAAAAAGATGATTTTGCCATTCATTTTCAGAAATTCTGCCTATTTCACCTTCATAAAATGCTCCTATTTTTAATGACCCATCTACAATGGCGGTGTATAATCCTTTTAGTTTTATAAAAACTTTTCGCCCAGGGGTAAATCCCTTTCCATAAGAAGAAAAATTTGCTGCAACACTAAATCCAATGGGCTGTGATGTGTTTGTAGCGTTATCTTGAAAACTAATTGAATTATAAAAAGTCCCTGTTTCATCGGTAGAGGTTACATAAGCTTCTATAACGTCATCTTTAGTGTATAAAACGGGGATATTAGAATTGTTAAAAACCACAATATCTTGAACGGTTTTAGTGGCAGTTAGATTATGAATTGGTAGTGCTGTGGTTGAATCTGTCATTTTTGTATCATCTTCCACACAGCTAGTGGAGCTGGTAACTAGTGTTAAAATGACAAGTGTTTTAACTAGTTTAATCATGTATTTAATAGTAAAGTCTTATGTTGTCTATTTGAAAGGTTGCATCTAAATTAGTGTTTGTTCCAGATCCTTTTACTTTAAATGCAACGTGTAAGGTGCCATTAAATTTTGATAAATCTATTTCGCCAGAGTTTACCCATTCATAAAATTCATTACTGGGTTTAGGGGTTATGGCGGGTAAATTCAACCAACTTGCTTGATTAAAATGGGCAATATTCCCATCATAATCTGTAGAAACCATCACTTCTAAATTATTGTCTGCGGCTGTTAAAAAAGCATGAGCTGCCTGAAAAACTAATGTTTCCCCTTGTTGCATGTCCATGTTAAACGGTGGAGAAATTAACCATGCAATATTTGATGACTGACCCGATTGAAATGAGGTAAACTGAGCATAACCGTTTCCTGAATATACCTGCTCTGTAAATTTTTTGGTGCCTGATTGTGCATAATTTGTCCAGCCGTTTGAATTTAAAATTTCGCCATCAGTATTGTCTGAAAAATTTTCTGCAAACAACGTTGTTTTTGTTTTTGGGTATTCTGTGTCATTATCTGTTGTGCAACTCACAAAAAGAACACTTCCTATAAGCATTAAAAAGCTAATTATTAAGGCTATTTTTAACTGATTTTGCAAACTTATTATTATTAGCGAGTTCATTTTTTAATTAAAAGTTTAGAGATATTCATTTAGTTACTTAATATTATATCCTTG
>DAINSR010000204.1:2846-4607 GCA_036741255.1 Flavobacterium sp. | reverse complement strand
GGAGATAGTAAAGAGGTGCCACAATTAGCCATGGCAAAATCTTTTAAAAATGGGGATTTTCGCTCAGGATATTATCGTGATCAAACTTTCATGATGGCCATTGGACTACTCAAAATTGAACAGTTTTTTGCAGGACTTTATGCAGATACACATCTTGGCAATGACCCCATGAGTGGTGGCCGGCAAATGGGAGGACATTTTGCTACCGATAGTTTAGATGAAAATGGAAACTGGAGAAACCTGATGCAACAAAAAAATTCAAGTTCTGATATTTCTCCCACAGCAGCTCAAATGCCCCGATTATTAGGATTAGCACAAGCTTCTAAAATTTACAGAAGTACTGAAGAACTGTTTCACAAAACAAATTTTTCTAACAAAGGTAACGAAGTCGCTTGGGGAACTATAGGAAACGCCTCTACATCTGAAGGATTGTTTTTTGAGACAATAAATGCAGGTGGGGTTTTGCAAGTACCCATTGTAATGAGTATTTGGGATGATGAGTATGGCATATCTGTTCATGCAAAATATCAAACCACAAAAGAAAGCATTTCTGAAATATTAAAAGGTTTTCAAAAAGACGAACATACTAATGGTTATGAAATATTTACCGTTAAAGGTTGGGATTATCCATCTTTAATTGAAACTTATGAAAAAGCAGCTAAATTAGCCCGAAACTATCACATCCCTGTTATTATTCATGTTCAAGAATTAACACAGCCACAAGGACATTCTACCTCTGGAAGTCATGAACGATATAAAGATGCAGAGCGGTTATCCTGGGAGTCTGAATTTGATTGTAATAAAAAAATGAAATTGTGGCTCATAGAAAACAACTTTGCTACTGAAACAGAACTTGACGAACTGGAAAAAGAAGCCAAAAAAGAAGTTTTAGAAGGTAAAAAGGCGGCATGGAATACGTATTTAAAACCTATAAAAGATGAACGTGATGAATTGGTTATATTACTAAAAACCATTGCTTTAAAAAGTTTAAATAAAGTATTTATTGAATTACTAGTAAACGAACTTATTACAAATAAAGAACCTATTAGAAAAGAAGTGCTATCAATTGCCAGAAAAGCCATTCGCCTGGTAAAAAATGAAGATGGAAGATTAAGTTTACTCTCGTGGATTAATGCCTATAAAAACGAAAATCAACCTAAGTTTAGTTCACATTTGTATTCAGAATCTCATGAAAACGTTTTTAGTGTTAAAGAAATAAAACCAATTTTTAACCTAACTTCCCCCCTTGTTGATGGTCGAGTTTTGTTGCGTGATAATTTTGATGTTCTTTTTTCTAAGCATCCAGAAGTACTTGTTTTTGGTGAAGATGCTGGTAACATTGGCGATGTTAATCAAGGGTTAGAAGGCATGCAAGAAAAATATGGAACGCTTAGAGTTTCAGATACAGGAATTAGGGAGGCAACCATTATTGGACAAGGTATAGGCTTAGCAATGAGAGGATTAAGACCCATTGCTGAAATTCAATATTTAGATTATCTGCTCTACGCTCTTCAAATCATGAGCGACGATTTAGCAACACTTTTATATAGAACACGAGGAAAACAAAAAGCCCCATTAATTATAAGAACACGAGGGCATCGACTAGAAGGAATTTGGCATTCAGGTTCCCCCATGGGAATGATTATAAATGCAATTAGAGGCATACATGTGCTAGTACCAAGAAACATGACAAAAGCTGCAGGATTTTACAACGCCTTGCTACAAACAGATGAACCTGCCCTAGTGATTGAGTGCCTTAAT
>DAINSR010000204.1:0-2836 GCA_036741255.1 Flavobacterium sp. | reverse complement strand
GGATACAGATTAAAAGAACAATTACCCTCAAATTTAGGCACTTTTACAACCCCCATTGGTGTGGTGGAAACCGTTAGAGAAGGAAGTGATATTACCATAGTATCGTATGGTTCTACACTACGATTAGTGGAACAAGCCGCAAAAGAACTATACGATCATCAAATAAGCGTTGAGGTCATAGACGCACAATCGCTGTTACCCTTTGATATTCATCATGATGTGGCAAAAAGCATTCAAAAAACAAACCGTTTGCTTGTTGTTGATGAAGATGTTCCGGGTGGTGCAAGTGCTTATTTGATGCAAGAAATTTTAGAAGTTCAATCTGCTTATGATTACTTAGATAGTAAACCACAAACATTAACTGCAAAAGCTCACAGACCTGCTTATGGAACTGATGGCGATTATTTTTCTAAGCCTAGTGTAGAGGATATTTTTGAAAAAGTATATGAAATAATGCACGAAGTTAATCCCAAAAAATATCCTAGTTTATTTTAAAACTAGCTAAACTTAATCAAGCATAATTAAGCATAGAAATTTCAATGATTTGTTTTGTGCTGTACTGGTCATTCATGCTAAATTGTACCACATTACAATTAAGGACACCTCTAAAAACTTGTTTTGTCATGAAAAATAAGTATTTTAAAAAAGGACAAGGCATATTTGAGGATTTCTAACAATGAAAATAAAATCATAAAAAATTGCCTTTAAGTTGGTCGCACTATTTGTTTTAGATGCGTATTTAAAATAGTTTGGGAAGAAAAATTATTGAAAATGAAAAATAGAAACGAGTTGATACTAAGCATAAGAGGTAATTCATTAGGTAATATTACAAAACATTGTACTGCTGAAGAAAGATTTCAAAATGAAACATTAAGACCTATTTTAAAATTAAATAATGATTTGTGGATTGCTAGTTTTAAAAATTACATAAGTACTCATAAATTTAACTTTTACACACTATCATTAGAAGATAAATTAACTTTTATTGAGTCAGCAATTCAAAAAGACATCAAATATCGCAATATCTTAATAGGAATGACTATTTGTTGGTTTACAACATCAGAATTTGAACAGTACACTTCTAATTCTAGCAACTTAAATAAAAGAATTATAAATTTAATTATTGAACGCTTAAAAAGTCAAATTCAATTGTTTGAATCCGTTTAACAACTCGCATTTTAAGTTGATTAGAATAATCACTTTTAAAATTAGTAGCAATATTTACTTTTTAAAAATCATACTTATTTAATCTGTTTTGGTTTTTTTTAAGAGGTAATTTAAAAAGTCATTTTATTTAAAAAAAATTTAGAAGTGTCCTTTGTAAAGCTAACACTAGACTTTTAGATTTATGAAAGTATCTACTGATTAATACCGATTATGTATTCAATATAGTCCAAGAAAAATGGACTATTTTCATACTATATCGGCATTATACCATAAACTATTGGACTATTTTACAAATGTTATTGGTATAATTTGATGGTTCTCAATGCAATTTTTCATATTATTATTGATTTTGGCACGGCAATTGAACTATGAAAAATTATTAAATAAATAATCAGATATATTATGAGAAGATTTACTTTAATTTTAGCTTTTATCGGAATGATAACACTAAATGGATGTACAAAAGAAGAAGTAATAGTACAAGATAATGGCGTTGATAATGATACCATTGCAGAAGTTTTTGAAGTTACCACTACCTTTGAACCCAGAAGTGGTTATTCAAATTTGATAACTCTTGATCCTCCAATTTATAGTTCAGATGTAATTTTAGTCTATCATCTATATGATGTAGTAAATGGAAATGATGTTTGGCGTTTGTTGCCTCAAACTTATTATCTTGGCAGTGGTGTTGAACTTGATTATAATTTTGATTTTACAAAATTTGACATCAACTTGTTTTTAGATTCAAATGTTGACTTAAACACAATTCCACTTTCATGGACAGATAACCAAACATTTAGGTTAGTTATAGTGCCCGGATTTTTCAGTAAAAACGCTAAAGTAGATTATTCTAATTACAATAAAACAATAGAAATGTTAGGCTATAAAGACGCCAAGATTATAAAAATCAAATAAGTTTTGTTTATTGAGTTTGTTGATTGTAAAAAGAGGTTGCTACAAGCTAACCTCTTTTTTATGCTTTTTATTGTCCATATATAAGGAATAAATAATTCCAACAAGTAATGACAAGGCAATAAAACCCAGTGAAACCCATTCTGGAAATTTAATATAATTGTGAATTAACATTTTAATTCCTACAAATGTTAAAATAGCTATCAAACTATATTCAAGGTAGCTGAATTTTTCCAGCATATTAGCCAAATAAAAATACATAGATCGCAACCCTAAAATGGCAAATATATTAGAACTGAACACTAAGAATCCGTCTGTTGTAATCGCTAAAATAGCAGGTACACTATCTAAAGCAAAAAGTACATCCATTAATTCTATTACAATGAGGGCAACAAAAAGAGGAGTAGCAAATAAAATGGAACGCTTTCTTACAAAAAAATGTTCGCCCTCCATGTGCATGGTAACAGGTATAATTTTTCTTAAATTTCTAAAAACAAAGGATTTTTTTGGATTATATGCCTCCTCTTCTCCTTTGAAAAGCATTTTTGCGGCTGTAAAAATTAAAAATACACCAAAAACATAAATCATCCAGCTTAACTTACTTATTAGTAAAACCCCAAAATATATCATTAAACCTCTGAAAAGTATGGCACCAAGTATTCCCCAAAACAAAACTCGATGTTGATATTTTTGAGGGATTTTAAAAGATGTAAAAATCACCGCAATCACAAAAATATTGTCCACACTCAACGATAAT
>DAINSR010000203.1:0-4670 GCA_036741255.1 Flavobacterium sp. | reverse complement strand
TTAACATCAAACCCAAATATTTGTATCAAGTTTATCGGTTTGTATTGAGTGATTATGAGAAAGAAAAAAATGAAAGAACATGGAACGATAAAAAAGTAGAACGAATCGATGCAAACAGCAGATATAAAAAGCGAACGAACATTTTATATTGCTAAAGCAGAGAATGTTGGGCAAAACATGTGCTTAGATGACAAGGCGATAAATGGTAAAAGTTTTAGTGTTTTATCCAATCAAAAAGCAGGAAAAATTGCCTTTATGATGGATAGTGTAAGGGGCTTTGAATTAGAAAAAGGAATTTTGTTTTTAGGCGATAGTATTCAAAGAGTCCAAATGATGAACTGCGATAATGGCACTAAGTTATTTAAGGTCACCTCTAAAAACTCCTTTTTATTACGAAATAGTCTTTTAAAAAACTACTGCGTTATTTTTTAAAATGCTTCCTTGATGTAGCGACTGCTAAACCTTCGTTGAATTTTAAAAAATGCCTTGTCCTTTTTTAAAATACTTATTTTTCATGACAAAACAAGTTTTTAGAGGTGCCCTTTAAAAATCCTCAAACTAACGCAAAATCCGAAAGATTAAATGGAAAAATTGAACGATTTTTATCTAAAAATTATGGAACAAGAGACCTCGATTTTACATTATACAGAATCAAAGGATATTTTTCATAGCACCTCAAAAAGAGAATTGACCAAAATAAAATTATGATAAATATCATATTTTATTTTGTCAAAAAAAGCCTTCTTTGCAACCAATTTATTTAAGAATTATGATATCAAATTTTTGTTTCCACTGTGGAAATGAAGTTTTAAAAAGAGATGAAATTTTTTTTGACGAAAAATATTTTTGTTGCAATGGTTGCAAGTCTGTTTATGAAATTTTTAGTCAAAATGAGCTGACTTGTTATTATGATTTTGAAAAAACACCAGGAGCAACCCCAAATGATATAAAAGGAAAATATGATTTTATTGACGATGAAAAAATTAGTTCAAAACTACTGGATTTTAAAGAAGATTCAACCTCAATTGTTTCACTTTTCATACCTCATATTCATTGTAGTTCGTGTATTTGGATTTTGGAAAATTTACAAAAACTTAAAGCAGGAATACAGTATTCTCAAGTAAATTTTTCAGAAAAAAAAGTAAGAATAACCTTTGATTCTTCTTTAGTTTCGTTAAAAGAACTAGTTTATTTGTTGGGTTCTATTGGTTATGAGCCTTATATTAGTCTGGATAATTTTGAAACAACTTCAAAGAAAGTTGATAGAAGTTTGATTTATAAGTTAGGAATAGCATTTTTTTCTTTTGGAAATATTATGTTATTATCTTTTCCAGAATATTTTGAAGTAGATGAATTTTGGATAAATCAATATCGAGATTTTTTTAGATGGCTTGTTTTTGCTCTTGCATTACCCTCCTTTTTTTATGCCGCTTCAGATTTTTATATATCGGCATACAAAAGTTTAAAATCAAAATTATTTAACATTGATGTTCCCATTGCACTTGGGATTATTGTAATGTTTATTAGAAGTACGGTAGATATATTTTTTGATTATGGTCAGGGATTTTTTGATAGTTTAACTGGACTAATTTTTTTTATGTTGCTGGGGAGATTGTTCCAACAAAAAACTTATAGTTTTCTTTCTTTTGAACGGGATTACAAATCATATTTCCCTGTTGCTGTTACAAAATTACAAGCAGATGGTTCAGAGGTTCCCATTCAAGTATATGATATTCAAAAGGGAGATCGATTACTCATTAGAAATCAAGAATTAATACCAGTTGATGGTATTTTAATTTCAGAAAAAACATCTTTAGATTATAGCTTTGTAACGGGTGAGGCAGTTGCAATTGAGAAAAAATCAGGCGATAAATTATTTGCGGGGGGCAAGCAACTGGGAGCGGTTATTGAGATGGAGGTTTTATTTTCTGTTTCACAAAGCTATTTAACACAATTGTGGAGTAATGATGTATTTCAAAAAAAAGTAGCACAACAGTACAAAACAATTACAGATTCCATTAGTCATTTTTTTACTCCCGCCTTATTAATACTGGCTGTCATTTCCTTTTTCTATTGGATTTTTTTAGATGTTCAAACGGCTTTTAATGTTTTTACTGCCGTTTTAATTGTGGCTTGCCCTTGTGCCTTAGCTTTAACAGTTCCTTTTACTATGGGCAATGTGTTGCGAATTATGGGGTATAAAAAATTGTATTTAAAAAACGCATTAGTAGTGGAACAATTAGCAAAAGTTGATACTCTGGTATTTGATAAAACTGGAACAATTACAACTAACAAAAAAACAGCAATAACGTATGATGGGGAAAATTTAAATAGTTTAGAATTAGCATTATTAAAAAATGCCATTAGAGGATCAAATCATCCGTTGAGCAGACGATTGTATGATTATCTTCCGCAACAAGAAAAATTAGAAGTTTTAAATTATCAAGAAATTACAGGTAAAGGTATTGAAGCTGTGTTTAAAGAAGGGCTAGTAAAACTAGGGTCTTCACAATTTTTACAACACATTAGTGAAAACACTCACAAAAAAACTAAAGTTCACATTGAAATTAATGGGATATATAAAGGAAGTTATATCTTTAATAATCAATACAGGGCTGGTTTAGAAGAGCTTTTTGATCAATTAGCAAAAAAGTTTAATCTTGTTATTTTATCTGGGGATAATGATGGCGAAAGAAAAATTTTAGAAAAAATGTTGCCTCAAAAAACAACATTAGTTTTTAATCAAAAACCAGAACAAAAGCTTGATTATATAAAGCAACTTCAAAATGAGGGTAAAAATGTAATGATGATAGGCGATGGACTAAATGATGCTGGAGCATTGGCACAAAGCAATATTGGGTTATCAATATCTGAAAATGTAAATATATTTTCTCCCGCTTGCGATGGAATTTTAGACGCGTCACAATTTAATAAAATTAATTTTTTTATGAATTATTCTAAAAATGCCATGAAAACCATTTATATGAGTTTTACATTATCGCTGCTTTACAATGTGGTGGGTTTAAGTTTTGCAGTTACTGGAACGCTTTCTCCCATTGTTGCCGCCATAATAATGCCCTTGAGTACAGTAACTATTATTAGTTTTGTTACGTTGATGTCGAGTTTTTATGCAAAAAAAATAATTTAACAAAATTTTAAATTATGATAAATATCATATTTTTTGATTTTATACTGTTTTAAATTTGCTACAAATTAAAAGACATGAGTGTTATTTATTTATTAATTACTGTGAGCATAGTGGTTGCAGTTGTTTTTTTAATTGCCTTTATAAAAGCTGTTAAAAGTGGGCAGTATGATGATGATTACACGCCCTCTGTAAGAATTTTATTTGAAGACGAATTAATAAAAACATCAAACAAAATGTCTAAACCGAATAAAAAAATCAATTAATTATGGAGAAAGAACAATTTTATTATGATAACAAAATTGTAAGAAACTTCCTTTATGCCTCAATTGCTTTTGGTGTAGTGGGGATGTTAGTGGGGTTATTAGTCGCCTTTATGTATTTATTTCCAAATTTAACAGATGGTATTCCTTGGTTAAGTTATGGCAGATTAAGACCCTTACATACTAATGCTGTTATTTTTGCTTTTGTAGGAAATTCAGTATTTGCGGGAGTTTATTATTCGCTTCAAAGATTGCTAAAAACCAGAATGTATAGCAATTTTTTAACCCAATTAAATTTTTGGGGTTGGCAGTTAATTATTTTGGGTGCCGCCATTACCCTGCCTTTAGGAATTACTTCTTCTAAAGAATATGCCGAATTAGAATGGCCTTTTGATATTGCCATTGCTATAATTTGGGTGGCATTTGGTGTCAATATGATTGGGACTATAATAAAAAGAAGAGAACGCCACATTTATGTTGCCATTTGGTTCTATTTAGCCACTTTTATTGCTGTTGCATTACTTCATATTTTCAATAATATTGAAATTCCTGTTTCGGCTTTTAAATCTTATTCTGTTTATGCAGGTGTTCAAGATGCTCTAGTACAATGGTGGTATGGACACAATGCTGTTGCATTTTTTTTAACTACACCCATATTAGGGTTAATGTATTATTTTGTACCAAAAGCAGCAAATCGTCCGGTTTATTCCTATAGATTATCTATCATTCACTTTTGGTCATTAATATTTATTTACATTTGGGCTGGACCTCACCATTTATTATATTCTACTCTGCCCGATTGGGCTCAGAACTTAGGAGTTGTTTTCTCAATAATGCTTATTGCTCCATCGTGGGGAGGTATGATTAATGGATTATTAACTTTACGAGGTGCCTGGGATAAAGTGCGAACAGAGCCAGTTTTAAAATTTTATGTAGTGGCTATAACAGGATATGGAATGTCCACTTTTGAAGGGCCTATGCTTTCGCTCAAAAACGTAAATGCCATAGCACACTTTACCGACTGGATAGTAGCTCACGTTCATGTAGGGACTTTAGCTTGGAATGGTTTTATTGCTTTTGGTTTGACCTATTGGTTGATTCCTAGACTAACAAAAACTAAATTGTTTTCTACTAGTCTTGCTAATTTTCATTTTTGGATAGCCACTCTAGGAATTGTATTATATGTACTACCCATGTATGTTGCTGGGTTTACTCAGGCTTCTATGTGGAAACAATTTAATCCAGACGGTTCTTTGGTATAT
>DAINSR010000202.1:0-4706 GCA_036741255.1 Flavobacterium sp. | reverse complement strand
GTAGATTTGGTAATGGGGGCTCAGGGAAGTCCGTTGCAACTCATTTTATCATCTGTTTATCAAGTTGATGCACCCACAGGAAATATTAGTTATGATAGTGCAAAAGTGTGGATGAAACATCCGTTTGTAGAAAAGGCAATTCCATTGGCATTTGGCGATAATTTTAAAGGATATAAAATAGTAGGAACAACAACGGATTATTTTGATAAGTTTAGTGCTAAATTGCAGGTAGGAAAAATTTTTGAACACAACTTTGAAGTGGTTATAGGGCATGATATTGCTCAAAAATTAAATTTGAAAATAGGCGATTCTTTCTTGGGTTCGCATGGTGATGCCGCTGAGGGCGAAGTTCATGAGCATGAAGCATATACTATTGTGGGCATATTGAAAAAAACACAAAAAGTAGTAGATAATTTAATTTTATGTAATATACCCAGTGTGTGGCAAATGCATAGTGATGATGCAGATGATAATCAAAATGAAGATTTGAACACCAAAAGCGAGGTTAATGATTTAACCCAAATTGATGACAACCACAAACATGATCAAAATTGTTCACATAATCATGAACATAAAGACCCTGAGAACAATTTGACAATAGATGCAGAAGGAATGGAAATAACAGCTGTTTTGTTAAAATTTAGAAATAAAATGGCAGTAGTTACTTGGCCTAGAATCATAGCTCAAAACACAAAAATGCAAGTAGCCTCACCCGCAATAGAAGTGAATCGTTTGTTTAAGTTATTCGGAATTGGTTTAGAAGCACTCAAATACCTGGCTTTTAGTATTATGTTTATTTCAGGAATTTCAATATTTATTGCACTTTTTAACACTTTAAAAGAACGAAAATTTGAGTTTGCCTTACTGCGTGTTACAGGGGCTAGTCGGTTTAATTTATTAACACTAGTGCTTATTGAGAGTCTTTTGCTGTGTGTAGTTGGATTTATTTTTGGAACATTTTTTGGTAGATTTGCTTTAATGATACTCTCAAACTCTGCTGCAGAAGATTTCAAAATTTCGTTTAATCCCTATGAATTTATATGGGATAAAGAGGGCATTTTGTTTATACTTACTATTTTTGTGGGCATTTTAGCAGCTTTAATCCCCGCAATTAGAGCCTATAACTTAACTATTTCAAAAACATTAGCTAATGAATAAATGTGCCAAAATTATAGTTGCATTATTTGTTGTTTTTTTGTTGTTTAGTTTTTCTAGTGCAACAAAAGTACACCTCAAAACTTCTAACAATTTAATTTTAGAAGACACACTCACATGGAAATTATTAGGCGAAATTAAATACAATAAAAAAACTTTAAAAGATTATGGAGAAGTAGAATTTCCTGTTGTAAATGCAAAATTAAAAGCTTTAGGAAAAAAAACAGTAGTGATAAAGGGTTTTATTATTCCTATAGATTCAAAAAATTATGCCATTAGTAAAAATGTATTTGCTGCTTGTTTTTTTTGTGGAAAATCAGGACCAGAAACTCTAGCAGGAATAAAGTTTAAAGGGAGTTTACCCAAGTTAAA
The DNA here is from genome assembly GCA_036741255.1 of Flavobacterium sp. Taxonomy (GTDB): domain Bacteria; phylum Bacteroidota; class Bacteroidia; order Flavobacteriales; family Flavobacteriaceae; genus Flavobacterium. The sequence goes on along the minus strand of DAINSR010000202.1, from coordinate 3,179 downwards.
TACTGATCAGTATGTTACCTTAAAAGGAACTTTTAGATACAATGAAACTGATATTGAAGATTGGATTTATCATATTGACGATGCCATAATTATCAAAAAATAGTATGTTTTACAATAAAAAACATTTATTCTTTGATTTAGACCACACGCTTTGGGATTTTGATAAAAATTCGGGGTTTGCATTTGAAACAATTTTTAAAAAGTTTACCATAAATGTGCCTTTAGATGACTTTTTACAAGTTTACTTACCCACAAATCAACGCTACTGGAAATTATATCAAGCAAACAACATTTCTTATGATGACTTGCGTTTTTTTCGGTTAAAAGATGTTTTTGTTGAACTTGATTATTCCATTTCAACGCCATTAATTCATCAATTATCAGAGGAATACATTAATTATTTGCCAGAGTATAATTATTTATTTGATGGAGCTATTGAAGTACTTGATTATCTAAAGACTAAATACCAACTGCATATAATTACTAATGGTTTTAGTCTTGTTCAAGATAGAAAGATAAAAAATTCTAATATCAAGCATTATTTTCAAACGATTACAAACTCTGAGTTGGCAGGTCAAAAGAAGCCACATCCAAGTATTTTTGATTATGCCTTAAAAAGTGCCAATGCTTTAAAAGAAGAAAGTATCATGATAGGCGATAGTTTTGAGGCAGATATTTTAGGGGCAATAGAATTTGGTATAGATGCCATATATTTTAATGAAAATAATGTAGCTATTGCACAAAATATTTATCAAATAAAACATCTTTTAGAACTTAAAAGTGTTTTTTGAAGTGTTTTAAGATCAATTTGAGTATTATTTGAAACTTTCATTATTTTAATAGTACAAACTATCAATACATTTTGAAATATTTTAGGTTTATATTTCAATGATACATTCTTGTCATTACATATTAATTTCTGTATTTTTGAAATTATTTTGACCCCATGAAGTTATACCTACTATTCCTCATAACACTCAGTATGCCGTTACTTGCTCAAGATAATTTTGAAATAGCAGAAAAACTGTTTGCAGAGAACAAACTGGCAGAGGCAAGAAAAATATTTGAAAATCATTTAAAAAATAATCCTAAAAGCCCTAAAACTATCGAGTATTTGGGCGATATAGCCGGAAAAGAAAAAAAATGGGACATAGCGTTGCTCTACTATGGAAAACTAAAAAAAAGTGAGCCAACAAATGCTAACTATCATTACAAATTTGGTGGAGCATTAGGAATGAAAGCTAAAAGTATTAATAAGTTTAAAGCATTAAGTTTGCTTGATGATATTGAGAATGCTTTTTTAACAGCCATAAAATTAGATACAAAACACATAGATGCCCGTTGGGCTCTTGTCATGTACTATATTGAGCTTCCTGCAATTGTGGGCGGTAGCGAAACTAAAGCTCAAAAGTTTGCTAATGAGTTAATGGCACTTTCAAAAGTAGATGGATATTTGTCTAAAGGCTATATTGACACTTATTTTAGCAGGTTTTCTAATGCCGAAGCTAATTACAAAAAGGCCCACGAAATAGGCAACTCAAAAACTACTTATCAAAAGCTTTATGATTTGTATTTACACAAGATGAAAGACCCCACAAAAGCACAAAAATTAAAAGAAGATTTTGACAAACAAGCCCCACTACCAACTTCAAAAAAAATAACTTAGTACAGTGGTTTAAAAAATATAACTATGACTGATAAATTAAACACACAAAATAGTGATGCTAAAACAAATAGAAAGCTACATTTTATAGCCATTGGCGGTGCAGCCATGCACAATTTAGCTATTGCCTTGCATCATAAAGGATATCTGGTTACAGGGAGTGACGATGCTATTTTTGAACCATCAAAATCACGATTAGCAAAAAAAGGATTATTGCCACAAGACGAAGGTTGGTTTCCTGAAAAAATAACTCCTCAAATTGAAGCAATAATACTAGGAATGCACGCCAAGGCAGATAATCCAGAACTAGTAAAAGCACAAGAATTAGGTATTAAAATTTATTCATATCCTGAATTTTTGTTAGAACAGTCTAAAAATAAAACCCGTGTAGTTATAGGAGGTTCGCACGGAAAAACAACTATAACTTCAATGATTTTACATGTGATGCATTATCACAACAAAGAAGTAGATTATATGGTAGGGGCTCAGTTAGAGGGTTTTGACACAATGGTGCATCTTACAGAAAAAAATGATTTTATGGTGCTTGAAGGAGATGAATATTTGACTTCACCTATTGATTTGCGACCCAAATTTCATTTGTATCAACCCAATATTGCCTTAATTTCTGGAATTGCTTGGGATCATATAAATGTATTTCCCACGTTTGAAAATTATGTAGCACAATTTGAAATTTTTATAAATCAAATTACAAAAGGGGGTATTTTAATTTACAATGAAGAAGATGAGGTAGTAAAATCATTAGCAGACAAAACGGAAAATCCTATACGAAAAATTGCTTATAAAACCCCTCTTTACAATGTTGAAAACGGAATAACTTTACTGAATACTCCAGAGGGTGATATGCCCATTGAGGTTTTTGGAGCACACAATTTAGGCAATTTAGCGGGGGCAAAATGGGTTTGTCAGTGCATGGGTATTGATGAAGCCGATTTTTATGAGGCTATTGCTAGTTTTAAAGGAGCAAGTAAACGGTTAGAAAAAATTGCCGAAAGTGCCAATACAGTAATTTATAAAGATTTTGCTCACTCACCCAGTAAAGTTGCCGCTACTACAAAAGCTGTTAAAACACAATATCCTAATAGAACACTAATAGCCTGTTTAGAATTACATACTTATAGTAGTTTAAATGCTAATTTTTTAAAAGAATATCAAGGTAGTTTAGACGCCGCAGATGTTGCAGTAGTTTTTTATTCGCCAGATGCAGTAAAAATAAAACAATTAGAAGAAGTAACCTATAACCAAATTGCACTTTCGTTTCAGCGTAAAGATTTGATAATATATACTAATCCTGCAGCATTTAAAGATTTTTTAATGCGTCAAAATTTAGAAAATTCAACCTTATTGTTAATGAGTTCTGGAAATTATGGCGGACTTAATTTTGATGAGATTAAAAAAATAATCTAATCTGATTATCAATATATAAATATCTGATAGATTACTTCAATATAGTATCATCGTAATTAACTAGGGTCTGCTGAAAAACTAAAATCTCTTT
>DAINSR010000201.1:0-4719 GCA_036741255.1 Flavobacterium sp. | reverse complement strand
CTTGAGTTGTTTTTACTTCCTTGAAAACCTACAAATTCGATTTCAAATAAATCTAAAATAAATCTTTCAAATTCACTATCTTGGAAGTAAGTGTCTGCTCTTTTGTTTATGTGTTCTGCAATGGCTTTTATGTTTTCTGCCCTTTCTTTTTCTGATTTAGTATTATAACTTTCTTTTTGAGTAATGAAATCTGATTTTATAATGTTGTAAAACTCATCTTTAAATGTAGAAATATTTAGAAATGTACCTCTATATTTTAATCTAGTTTGAAGTCTGGAAGTTAAATCTTTTCTATTGTACCACTTTGTAAGCCATTCTACATTTATAGTATCTTTCCAATCTAAATCATCTCTATATTGTTTGTTTTTTGTTATCCCTATTGCAATTCCACCGTGATTTGGCATTATAATAATATCACCTTCTTTTATATAACAAAATTTTATTGCCATTCTTGAAGCCCAAGGGTGTTCTTTTAAAATGTCTTTTGGTTCTTTGTTACTTAAACCAATATTCCAACCACAATAAACTAAATTATTTTTTTTACAAAAATCTAATCTTTTTCCCCACTTCTCGGAAACTCTAAAAAGCCAATAATTTCTATTTTCCATAATTTTATATAAAGTTTAAAATATATTAATTGAAATAACTGCACAAGCTTCTGCGTCTGCAATTGCGTTGTGATGATTTTGTAAATCGTAACCAAAATATTTGGAAACAGTCGGTAATTTATGATTTTCTAATTGAGGTAAAACTCTGCGAGATTGCACCAATGAACATAAAAAATCATTTTGTAATTCTGGCAATTGATATTCTGCTAAAGTAGCTTTTAAGCAAGAAAAATCAAAAGCTCTGTTATGAGCTACAAAGGGTAGATTACCAATTTTTGGTAAAATGTTTTGCCAAAAAACATCAAAAGTATCTGCTTTTAAAGTATCCCAATAAGTGATGCCGTGAATTTTAACAAAGTCGGGAACATAAAAATTAGGTTTTGGTTTTACCAAAGCGTAATGTTTGTCAACTATTTGTTTGTTTTCTACAAATACCATTCCCACACTACAAATACTCGTTCGTTTGTAGTTGGAAGTTTCGAAGTCTATGGCGATGAAGGAGTTCATAAATAATACAAATTAAAAAATGCCATTATTCATTGATTGCATTAATAATTGAATTAGAATAAATTTCAGTTTTAGAAACTTCATTAATTATTTTAAAAATATTATTATCGTTTACTTTATAATTTCTTAAATAGAAATAAATTATTTTTATTAATTCTTGAGCCATTTCTTGAGGGGTAAGATTATTTTCACTATCAGTATTAAATTGCTCTTCTAAAAATTTTTTATTAATAGAAATTTGAGACGCACTTTCAATATTATACACTTTTTTAATATTGTCTGTATTTATCCAAGAATGTTTTAAGTGTAAACGTCCAATATTTTTACTAGCGGCTCTTAAATTGCCTAAGTCACTATATTGAAAAGCTCTTTCTTGTGGACTACCAATATTTCCGTCAATGACAGACAATATATTTACTTTGTGATGTTCATTATTAATTAAAATTCTAATTTTTAGCATTGATCCTTTTCTAAATCTAAGGAAAAGAAAGTCTTTCTCATATGAAATAGATCCTATTTCAAAAGGTTGATAATCTCTAAAAAATAAAATTGCCTTTTCCAGTTCTTTGTCTTCTTCATAATTTTGCTTATTACCTGACGAGTATATAATTTCTTTAAATGATTTTTTAAAATCTTTAATGAATCTTTCCACGGGGTCAACAAATCCTCCCTCTAAATCTATAAGAGTTTCAATAATAGAATGATGATTTATTTCTTCTTTTTTTTCTATTATGTTGGAATTCAAAGAATCACTAATGGAAAATATAAAAAATTGTATTAATTTACTTCTAGTTTCATCTTGATCTTCTTCATTTGAATTAAAGATATTATTTATGGTTTTATTTTTAGAATTCAGTTTTAATTTAAGATCTTCAAAATCTGGATTTGTTATGATTTCTGAAATATTTTGTAATTTTTCCAAAATTTCTTTTACAATTTTCAGTTCGGTAATTGGAACAATTGTTTGAGAAACTAGTCTTATGATATGACCAAATTCTTTTCTATCAATTTTTCTATCTTCCCATACTGCCCACATTTCATTCATAAATTCATTATAAACTTGTGATTTTTTTTCAAAAACACTTACATTTCTTTCTTTTAACTCCTCACTTGCTGTTTGTTGAGATAACAATAATACCGTTACAATTGCACCAAGAATTGCACCAATAGAAGCGTTGTTTATTTCTTCAACAATTTTTGGTAATGTGTTTTCATACACCATTCCGAAAACTAACAAACTAAAAGAGATTACAGCAATAATTGTTAGTGTTGATAAAAGTTTTTTGTTCATAAAAATATTATTTTTGTTTATTAAAATTAAAATCTTGTGTAATTCCTATTCCTATATAGTAGGTTAGATTATCTGAATATAGTTTATGACCATATTCTAAAGAATAGGTTGTATTTTTGTTTTGATAAGAAATTCCTACATCTCCTAAAACATTATTTTTATTTAGTTCGTCCGTATAATAATTGAAACCTGCCGAAAAACTAAATTTTTCATTTATTTGATACATCGCATTTAAGTCTAAAATATGAGTTTGATAAGCTTCGTCGTCTATCCATTGGATAAAGTAATCCATTTCTAAACTCAATTTTTCTGTAATTTTTTTATTTGCAATTACTCCAATTAGAGGCATTATTTTATTAAATCTATAATTTTCAGAAGCTAAATTTCCAAACTGTACAGAAGTTACAAATGCAATATCTGGCATATACTTTTTTTCTTCTGTTACATTTACTTTAAAGCCAAAACCCAAAGGAATTAAACCAAAATTTTGTTCCTTGTTATACATTAAATCAATATCAGCGAAAATTTCTAAATCTTCGTGTAAACCATATCTAAACCGAATATCAGGTAAAAAATAATTGTCCGCATTATTTTGATTGTTTTCCATAAACAAAAAAGTCTCTGTTTGCAGATGTCCTTTTTCGGTAATATCATAAAATTGATTGGCATAAGTTCTTCTTTTCAATTTCTTTGGCGATTGAGAAAAAGAATATATAGGAATTGTCAAAATAAGTATAATTTGTAGCGTTTTCAAATGATTTATCTTGCTGGTCTACTACTTATTTTTTTGCAATTAGAATCAAAAGTATAAATAAAAGAACCTTTCAAAAGATTAAAAGAGTTGCCTGATACATTTTTAAAATCTCCATAAGAAGTTGAGATCGAATTAATTTTTTTGCTATCTTCATCAAATGTATAATAGAAACTTCCTTTTTGAAGCACAAAAAATTCTGAACTAAAACCCATTAGTTCACCATAAGAATTTGAAATTGAAGATATTTTTTTTCCTTTCTCATCGTAGAGATAGTAAAAACTTCCTTTTTCTTGAATGTCTGAAATTGCCATAAATATTAGTTTTTATTTTGTTTTTAATTGTTAATTTTAGCGGTGTCTTTGTCAAAACATAGCAGAGAACGGTTTGTGGCTTTGCGAGGTTTGGGGAAAGCCTTCCCAAATTATTGGTTATTAATTAGTTATACAAGTACACAACGGCGTTTTTGATTGAAGACTATCTCCCAAATCTTGCAAAACCGATGTTGTGTGTTCGTTGTTTTTATGCGGTTTATTTCTCAAATTTAGTATTTTTTTTCGTATGTTTGGCAAAAATATTTTCATTATGGAATACGCTTATAAAAAAGAAGACTTTACAAAAGAAACTGTTGATATTTTAATTAGTGAGGTTAACACTTTTTATAAAGATGCTTTTACTAAATTGAAAGAAACTATCATAAATAGTAACTATCTAAATCTTACTGAGACTAATGAAGAATTTGAAGGTATATTATCAGATTATACAAGTCAGATTTTTGAAGTTATTTTTTACTACTCAGACTTTAAAAATTTAACTTCAAATGATTTAAAAGACAAAATTCACAAGTTTAGAGAAAATCAAATTGATAAAATGAAGCTTTTTAAAGAAAAGTCTTTTGATTGTTTACTTGACCATTTCAGGAGTAATTTTAAAACCTTTTAATTCTGCTTCGTATTCTAATTCTTCTTCTGTTGGTTTGCTACAAGTGTCAATACTTAAAATATCACTTAAACTTTCTAAATCTTTGTCGCACGTAGCAAAAGCACTTAATTGTAAGTGACACATATCTATATAAAACTGTCTTAGCTTATAGGGTGTAACTTTTGATATTTCTTTTGGTGCAAGAATAAAAGATAAAGGTATATTTAAACGCTTAAACTCTTTTTCTATTTTTTTTAGCTTTTCAACTGTCTTATGCAGTAAGTCATATACTTCAAAGTCTATTTCTCCAAATTTAGAGGTATTAATTAATTTTTTCACTATTTAGTTTAGATTTTAAAAACCTTGTCGTCTTGTTACTCCCTTTCTGCGTAAGTTTGGTTACAATGACACACAACTCATAAATATACGCAACTCCAAAAGTTGCAATACATTTAATTATTTGATTTTTAATGATTTACTACCGACAATCTAAAAAAACGCAATGCGTTTTTTTGTGTTGTCGGTGGCGTGTTTGTTTTACACGTTTCAAAAATAATAAAATTTGTTTTACAAATTATCCAATGGACAGGGCATTCGCTTTTAAAAATTTGGACAAACGATTGAAAACACTTATATTTGTT
>DAINSR010000200.1:0-4759 GCA_036741255.1 Flavobacterium sp. | reverse complement strand
TTAATGTTTTTTCTTGGCAAAACGCAAGAACAAGTCCGTCAAAATCTTGTGCATATTGTAGGGCAATTTTTTGAATGATGGCTTTTTCTATCGGTTTATTATAATCGCCAAAAGCAACTGCACCTGCATTTTTCATATCAAATAATTCGGCTAAATCTTCACCTAAACTATTTTTTGTTAATGCTCCAATGGGATGCAAACTTGTGGCAAAACCAGTCGATTTTTGTTTAACAAAAGACACGGCAGCTTGATTATCAATGACAGGATAGGTGTTGGGTTGCAATGCCACATCTGTAAAACCACTTTTAGCAGCTGTTGTAAGTCCATTTGCAATAGTTTCGCTATCTTCAAGACCAGGCTCGCCAAAACTTACAGATGAATCAAACCAACCTTGAGAAACATGAAGATTCTCCAAAGAAATTTGCTCATAATAGTCAGTGTTTTTTGCCTCCTTGTCTATTGCTATTATGATACCATTTTCTATTGTAATATCTAACTTTTGTTGGTGATATTTACTCTCTGCATCAATAATAACAGCTTGTTTTATAATTACATTATTCATTTTTTTATATTTTTTAATCAAATGGAGTACTCTTCGTCATCATCTTGTTTATATCAATAACGAACGACTTATTTCACCAGTCTGACAGCGCGCAGGACTGAAAATTAATTTAGCTATATTATTACTTATTTCTTTAATGGATTATTCATTTTAACTTTCTAAACATGACTGATCTTATTTTACAAATTTTTGTATCATCATTTCACAAATTAAAAATACTAGTCCAAAAATAACAAACCACTTCCATACTTCGGTTGAACTTCTAGAAGATTCTATATCATTGTAAATGGTTGAAATTGAATTAACTTTTGTGCAATTACTAAAAATAGATTCATGTTTTAAACTTAAATCGCTTTCTGTGCGTTCATAGTTAAAACTAATATTTTTTAACGATTGTTTTTGCTTAATAATTTCAAAATTTCCCGACTTATAAGGCTGTTCACCCAAGGTTAGTTTTATTTTTGAATTTAAAATTTGTTGAAACGGAATAAAACTTTCCGTATTATTTTTAATTCTAATAACCTCGTCTTTGTTTGCCACTTCGTCTATTATAACCTCGTCATTTTTGCCAATTGTGTGAGCTAATAGGTTATTAGTTATATTATTTTTTGCCATGTTGTAAAATGTGGGTACTATTAAAGGCGAATTTTGAAAATTAGAGTTTGTTTTATTTATAGGAGCAACAAAGGTGTAGATGTTTCCTAGTTTATTTGAGATTGATTGTAAAAAAGGAGTGCCATCATCAAATTGTAAAACAGGTAGCCCTTTTGATGAAATTGTAAAATATTGTTGCACTTGCGGATATTGAAAATTGGTTACTCTTTTTTCAAAAACATTACTGTATAATGGATGTGAGTAACTAATTTTTGTAATTTCTCTTTTTTGATTGAAACTCGATATAAATGTGGTGTTTCCGACTACTTTTGTAAAACTATTGAGCTTATCAATTGCAATTGTTGCCGATGGAATAATGATAATACTACCTCCTTTTGCATAAAAATCAGTCAGATTTGTTGCTATTGAACTAGGTATTTCGTCAATTTCGTTGAGTACTATGACGTTTTGGTTTTCTAAAGCATTGTAATCTATTTGATTTGAAGAATATTTTTTGAGTTCAAACTCGTCAGGGGTATATATTCGTGATAAAAATTGATTTTTTTCTTCTGTACCAATAGCTACAACTTTAATTTTCTTTGGTTTTTCTATACTAAAATAGAAAGTATTGTCATAAAATAATCCGTTGTCTTCAATTTTTGCGTATCCATGAAAATCTGTTTTAGGAAGCGTAAACACTATAGTCTGTTCTTTTTTATTAGTGTTTATAACTGTTTTAGCCACATTTTTATTGTTATTGACTATAGAAAGTGGCACACTACTTTTTTGAGTTCCATTAGATTTTAAAGTTACTTTAATTTCATAAAATTGTTCTAAAACTTGTGATAAAGATACATTTTCAACACTGATATTGTTTTTATTTTGTGCTAATGCTTCAATAAAATAAAGTTTGTTTGTTTTTGTTAGTTCCTTAATTTTATTTGATTTGGTGCCTATTGCGTCAGAAATTATGACATAATCAATGGAAGTATTTGGTTTTTTTGCTGAAACTTTTGTTATGAGATTATCAATCTCAAAAGCAGTGCCACTATACTCAAGGTTGAGTAACTCGTTTTGAATGGATTTAATATCTGTGTCCCAAAAAACATCTGAAAGAGTGAGTAAAGAGAATGTTTTAGTTTCGGGAGTTTCTGTAATGATATCTTGAATTGCTCTTTTAAACAATTCGCCTTCAGACCCTTTTGCTTGCATAGAAAACGAATTATCTAATAAAATTACCAATTCATTGTTTTTTTTGAGGCTGTTGATAGAATTAAAAAAAGGTTGGGCAAAAGCAAAAATTAATGCTGTTAGTAGTAAAAGTCTAGTGGCAAGTAGCAACCATTTTTTTATTTTTGAGCTTTTTCTGGTTTGAATTTGAAGTTCTTTGAGCAGTTTTACATTTGTGAAATACTCTTTTTTAAAACGTCTTAATTGAAAAAGATGCACAATTATTGGGATGACTAAAAGAAACAGAAAATAAAGTATTTCGGGATGTTTAAATTGCATTACTATTAAATTTATCAAAAGTACTTAAATTAAAGACAAAAATAAAATGCTTTTTTAAAAAACTAAGTTGGGCAGATTCAATTAGCAAGAGTTACTGAGCTTTTGATGTTGCAAAAAGTAATAAAAAAAGTATATTTTTGTAAAAAAAACAAAAATGTTTAAGTTAAAACTACCCACAGACCCAAGATGGGCAAAGATTGCTGAATCTAATATTGAAGAAGTATTATCTGACCATGCCTGGTGCGAACAGAAAGCTGTAACTAATTGCATAACTTTAATTACTATGTTACCAGAGCATACAGATATTATTAGTGAGTTAATTAAAATTGCAAAAGAAGAAATGGAGCATTTTGAGCAAGTACACGAATTAATAAAATTGAATGGCTGGGTTTTAGGCAGAGAGCGAAAGGATCATTATGTGAATGAGTTGTATCAGTTTATGCAAAAGGGAGGGAGCAGACAAAGTCATTTAGTGGATAGATTGTTGTTCTCTGCTATGATTGAGGCAAGAAGTTGCGAGCGATTTAAGGTGTTGTCTGATACTATTGAAGATGAAAAGATGGCTAAATTTTACAGAGATTTGATGATAAGCGAGGCTAATCATTATACTGTTTTTTTAGGTTTTGCTCATAAAATTGGACAAGGGTTAGATGTTAAAAAACGCTGGGAGGATTGGCTACATTATGAAGCAGAAATTATAAAAAGTTATGGCAATTCTGAGGCTATACATGGATAGCTTTAAGTGATTATTACTGTTTTTCTAATTTATGTGCATTTTTTTCTTGAATCCATTTGCTCATATACATAGTGCTTTTTAAAGTGTGATGGTTAAGAATTTGACCTATAAAATTTTCTGAACGATGCTTTTCTCTATTGTAAATTAGATATGTTATTTTATCTGTAAATTTATCTGTGAACGTTGCTTTATTAAAGCATTGATTTATAATGTTTATACCATTTTTTTGGGCTTCAATCCATTGTTTTTTATTTATATATAGCTCTGCTGCTTTTTGTGCAAACATTGTGGGATTATCTTCAATAAAGCCGTTCCAGTCTAGGTTTTCGTGCATGGCTTCACTGCCAATACTTGTTGTAACACTCGGACATCCAAAAAGCATTGATTGCAGGAGTTTTCCTTTAATACCTGCACCATAAGGCAAAGGTGCCAATAAAACTCTATGGTTTTTAAATGCATCTTCACTGTTTTTAATTCTTCCTTTTATAATGAAACCCTCATTTGGGTTGTGCAATTGCATGGATTTATTGGGCATATAAGCTCCATATATGTGCAGTTCAGTTGTGGGCAGAAGTTTTCTAATAGGGTTCCAATATGATTTTTTGAGTAACAAAACCGCATCCCAGTTGGGTTGATGATAAAAATTTCCGATAGAAAAAAAGTGCTGTCGTTCTTCAAATCTAGGATAATTTAAAGTTTGATTTTCATTTATTTGATTATAAATCATTGGAATGTAATGCAATAAATCTGGTGCAATCTTAAATGTATTAATCAATAAATCAAGTTCATATTTAGATATAATTAGCGACAAATCACATCTATAAATAGCTGCTATTTCTCGTTTGGCTGTTTCAGTTTGAAGATTTGTAATGGTGCAAATTTTGTTTTGTTTATAACAATTTTGTCTAGCTTCGCGCAAAAAGTGTAAGTCCTCTGTATCAAGTATTTTGATAGCATTAGGGCAGTTGTTTGTAACTCGCCATCCAAATTGTTCTTCTGTTATAAATCGATCAAAAAGTACAATTGATGGATTTAAGTTTTTTATAAAGTTGTCAAAAGAGTCATTATTAAGCTCAATTGAAACGTATTTAATATTTAAGTTTTCTAGATTAATTGCAAATTCAGAAGATGATGCCGTTGAGGTAAATATAATTTCATACCCTATTTTTTTAAAAATATCTATCAGTTGCATCATGCGTTGTCCTGCTGCGGTAGATGCTGGTTCAGGCCAAACTGTGCCTATAATGACTATCTTCTTCATTTGTGAGATGGTAAAGCGATAGCAATATTACAATAAATTTTAAAATGTAATACCGATTATGTATTCAATATAGTCCAAGAAAAATGGACTATTTTCA
>DAINSR010000199.1:3887-4796 GCA_036741255.1 Flavobacterium sp. | reverse complement strand
ATATCCCAAAATTTTAAAACGTCTGTGAGTACTTATACCATAAACTATTGGACTATTTTACAAATGTTATTTGTATTATTTTATTACTTCACTTAGTTTTTATTTTTTATTAGTGTTCAGTGATATGTTTTGCAATTATATTTTTAACTTTCATTACGAGGCCTAATGCGTATTATGGGTTTAATTAATTTAGATAAAACAAAAAAAGATGACAGATAATTATTTTAATAAATTCAAAAATTATTTTAAATAATCTTCAAAATTAACATCAAAAATATTTACAAAACCTTTTTTAATGGTGCCATCGGCATTTAAAATAATTGTTCGGTGTATTTTATATACAATCCAGTCATCTTTAATAGCTTGAGAGTTTAAAGCGTGAATTTCAATTATTCCTTTATGATTAAACTCTCTCAATTTCTTCTTCCACACCTCAAATGAATCGTCAATATTAACCGCAATAAAATTAATATTTGGATATTTTTCTTTAAACGAAATTACTTTTTTATGTACTGCACTCAAGTGAGAAGTTAAGCCCGTTGTATAAAAAAATAAAACTGATTTTCTAGTGATTAAATTTTCAAGTAAAACAGGATTGTTATTTTCATCAATAAAAGATTCTGATTTTAACTTATTTCCTTCTGTTAATTTTTGAATAGAACTTTCAATTTTTTTAATGTCGTTTTGCATTTCTTTATCAGTAGAAAGTTCTAAATAACGTTTAATATAAGTTGTGTTGTTACTTAGATTTTGTTCTTCCATTAAATATCGTAATGCTAAACCATTTAAAACATTATTTTTAATTTTTTGATTTTTAATAAGGGTATCAGAAATATTTAATTTTTTAATATTATTTTCTAAAGCAAACTCATCAATATTTCCTTTATTCTCTGTAAAAGTGATATTGTT
>DAINSR010000199.1:0-3877 GCA_036741255.1 Flavobacterium sp. | reverse complement strand
AAAGTGAGGTTACATAATTTATATAGGGATAATAATTAGCAAATGTGGCATTATTAAAATCAATAGTTTTTCTGTGTTCATAATAGTTTTTTGGCAACTGCTCTAAAATATTTTCACCCGCAATAAATTTATGGGCATAAGGATAAACTTCTTTCTTGTAAAAATGAGGTAAATTTAAACTAGCTACTGCTAATGAATCAAAATTTTCATTCCAATTGATTTTGTGTTTTCGTTTTTCGTATATTTTCTTTCTAATTTTAAAACTAGAGTCAATATTTTTTAGAAACTCATTTGTACCTCTAAAAAAAACATCATACATGCTTGCTATATCTTTTTCATTTTCAAGATACATTTCCATGAGATAGTTGTTTTTTTCCTCACCTCGCCCGCAAAAAACAATTGAATTGTCAAAATCTCTTGAATTAATAACAACCATTAAACTATCGTTTTTGTCAAAATAAACATATTGATATTCAGGATTATGCTTAAAAATATATAGTCCGGGTGAAAGTGAATCAAATTTATGAAAAAACCGATTGTTTTCATCTAAAAATAAAGTATCAACAACATGATTATCTTTCATGAATAAGATATAATTTGATTGCGGATTTAATACCTCGCCACCAAAATAGGCACTGTAATCGTCATCACTAAATTTGTTACTACAAGACAAAAAACTTATTGATATAGTACCATAAACCACAAACTTGTGGACAAGTAATTTTAAACTCATAAATATTAATAATACTAACAAATTTAATTTATAGCAAAAAAGACTCTTGTTAAAGCAACGTTAAATTAAACTTATAATTTGTATCCTTTTACAGAAAAATGTGAAATTCAGGCACATTAAATTAACACAAATTACTACTTTTGCAAAAAAAATAAAATCATGCTAACCATATCAAATTTGTCTGTTCAGTTTGGAAAAAGAGTATTATTTGATGAAGTAAATACTACGTTTACTCAAGGTAATTGTTACGGAATTATTGGAGCAAACGGAGCAGGAAAATCTACTTTTATGAAGATAATTGCAGGCGAAATAGACCCCACATCTGGTCGTGTAATTCTTGAACCTGGAAAACGAATGTCGGTTTTAAATCAAAACCACAATATGTTTGATGCCCACACTGTTTTGGAAACAGTTTTAATGGGCAATAAAACACTTCACAAAATAAAAGCAGAAATGGATGCTTTATATTTAGATTATAATGAAGAAAATGCCAATAGAATAGGTGAATTACAACTGCAATTTGACGAAATGAATGGGTGGAATGCCGAGTCAGATGCGGGTTCTATGCTATCAAATTTAGGAATTTCTTCAGATTATCATTATACGATGATGTCTGACTTAGAAGGGAAATTAAAAGTTCGCGTGTTATTAGCCCAAGCTCTTTTTGGAAATCCCGATGTGCTAATTATGGACGAACCCACAAATGATTTAGACTTTGAAACTATTGGTTGGCTTGAAAATTTTTTAGCAAATTATGAAAATACTGTTTTAGTAGTTTCTCATGACAGACATTTTTTAGATGCAGTTTGTACACATATTTCAGATATTGATTTTGGTAAAATAAATAATTTTTCAGGAAATTATACATTTTGGTATGAGAGTAGTCAACTAGCGGCTAAACAAAAAGCACAACAAAACAAAAAAGCAGAAGAAAAGAAAGCAGAATTAGAAGAATTTATTAGACGTTTTAGTGCTAACGTAGCCAAATCAAAACAAGCTACCTCACGAAAAAAAATGATTGATAAATTAAATTTAGATGAAATAAAACCCTCAAGCAGAAGATATCCCGCTATTATATTTGACACCGAGAGAGAAGCAGGAGACCAAATTTTAAATATTCAAAATTTGAGTGCCTCAATAGAAGGGGAGCTATTGTTTAAGGATGTACACTTAAACATGGCAAAAGGTGATAAAGTGATTGTTTTTTCAAAAGATTCTAGAGCAACAACAGCTTTCTATGAAATTTTAAATGGCAATCAAAAACAAGATACAGGCACATTTGACTGGGGCATTACTACAACACAATCTTATTTACCCGCAGATAATCATGCTTTTTTTGAAAACAAAGAACTTAATCTTGTAGATTGGTTGCGTCAATATGCAAAAACAGAGGAGGAAAGAGATGAGGTTTATATTAGAGGTTTTTTAGGTAAAATGATTTTTTCTGGTGAGGAGGCCTTAAAAAAATGTAACGTTTTATCTGGTGGAGAAAAAGTGCGTTGCATGATTTCAAGAATGATGATGATGCGTGCTAATGTTTTAATGCTTGACGAACCAACAAATCATTTAGATTTAGAATCAATTACAGCATTTAATAATTCATTAAAGAACTTTAAAGGTTCTATACTATTTACCACTCATGATCATGAATTTGCTCAAACTGTGGCTAATAGAATTCTTGAAATTACCCCAAAAGGAGTAATTGATAGATACATGACATTTGATGAGTATTTAGATGACCCAAAAATAAAAGAACAAAGAGCAAAAATGTATTCTTAAAAACAATTTTAAGTTAGTTGTTATGGGGCAACTTTCTAAAAATATTGTAACTACTCAGGTTGTAAACGGACAATTTTATTTAGATGGTAGACCACTTCTAAATTACGTTTGATGAGCGTATCAATTACAGAACGGATTACGCAGAAAGCGTGTTGTCCGGTTTTAAATTGTCCAGATACTTTTTGTTTGACTTTGATGATTCTAATAGCTCTTTCAGAAGCATTATTGTTTGGGGGAATGTCTAAATCATAGACACAAGGCAATAAATAACCTCGACATTTTATAATTGATTGTTGAAAAACAGCCGTTTTCGGATATTTTTCAGCATCAATAACTTTACCAGGTAATTCGTTTAGCTTGTTTTCTAGTAAAATAGCCCTTGGGTCATCTACTTTACAGGATTTTCTGTTTACTAATTGTTGCTTTTTGAGGTCAAAAACAGTTCCTATCATGGTTTTAAACTCACTAGAAAATTCATTTTTTTCGGACTCTATCAAATAAACCAATTCTCGAAGCAAATGTGCTAAACAGATTTGTTTTCCTTTGGTAAAGGTCTTGAGTTGGGCAGCCCAACGGTCTGATGTTAATGTAGCGTTGGCAAAACCTTGAGAAAAAAAAGTTTCTATTGTTTTAGCCCCTCTATTATTAGAAGCAATAATGAACGTGGTTGTAATATTTTGCCAAACCCAAATCCACCATTTTTCACTATTTACTTTTGCTCCCGTTTCGTCTGAACCTATAACAGAACTTTTACTTATTTCGGCTTTAATGTGTTCATAAACAACCTCACATTTTAGGGCCACTCGATGGAGAATATTATCTACTGTTCCTTGCGACAATGGCAATGAAAAGACTTGTGAAAACATCGTTTTTAAGCGATAGTAAGGTACACTTTGGTAAACCGAAAGATAGCTTACAAGGGTTTCTACACTACTTCCGTATTGTATTGGATCTTTTACAGATGCTGGAAAACTAGCGATTTGTTTATGTCCACAACCGCTACATTTACAGCTGTATTGTTGGTATTCTGTATAAATAGGGGCTATGGGGGGAAGGTCAATTACTTGACGTTTGGCTTGCAAAACAAAGGGTTCGTCCATTAAATCAGAACCACAAGAAGCATAATAATTACTCTTGAGTTCAATGATTTCACTGGGTGTAACACTCATTTTAAACCCAAATTACGCATTAGAATAAAATCACTAATTTTGAGTTTAAAAATCCAACTGCGTAGCAGTAGAAAAAAATAAGGCATGAAATTCGAGTTATCCTTTACCAATAAAGAGATTACGCCTTGGGGCGGCATGGTTTTTTTAAAGCAAATGTTAGACAAAATCGGCTTTAGAGAACAAATTGAAAAGTGTG
>DAINSR010000198.1:2991-4829 GCA_036741255.1 Flavobacterium sp. | reverse complement strand
ATTTAGCAAAAATAATGCACGATAACCCAAAATTAGTCATACAAGTACAGGGACATGTTTGTTGTAATGCAGATGTTACAGATTCGAGATCAATTATGCTATCGCGTGAACGTGCAAAAGCTATAAAAATGTTTCTACTATCACAAAAAATTCCGTCAGCTCGAGTTAGTTTTCAGGGTTTTGGTAGTTCAATGCCCATTTTTCCCATCCCAGAACAAGATGAAGAACAGCGAATTGCCAACAGACGAGTTGAAATTTTAATTATTGACAAGTAGTTTTTTTGGGTATTGAATAACATTTCTAAAAATATATTCTATTAAAATTTGCTGATTGTAAGATGTGCTATTATTTTATATCTTTGTCAATCAAACGATACCTAATACACATGAGTTCAGAATCAAGTCAGCGATACAATCTTCGTGGAGTTTCTGCCGCTAAAGAAGATGTACATAATGCCATTAAAAACATCGATAAAGGTCTTTTTCCTAAGGCATTTTGTAAAATTATACCAGATTACTTGACTAATGATGATGATTATTGTATTATCATGCATGCAGATGGTGCTGGTACCAAGTCTTCATTGGCATATATGTATTGGAAAGAAACAGGCGATTTATCTGTTTGGAAGGGAATTGCACAAGATGCTTTAATAATGAATATTGATGATTTATTATGCGTGGGTGCAACAGATAATATTTTACTTTCTTCCACTATTGGCCGCAATAAAAATCTAATTCCTTCAGAGGTTTTATCAGCCATTATTAATGGAACAGAAGAACTCATTGCAGAACTCAAAACATTTGGTATTACCATTCATTCCACAGGAGGTGAAACAGCAGATGTGGGAGATTTAGTGCGAACCATTATTGTGGATTCTACTGTTACTGCTCGTATGAAAAGAGAGAATGTAATTAATAATGCAAATATAAAAACAGGTAATGTTATTGTAGGTTTATCTAGTTTTGGTCAATCAAGTTATGAAAAAAGCTATAATGGTGGTATGGGAAGCAACGGATTAACATCGGCACGTCATGATGTTTTTGATTCATACTTGGCTACAAAATATCCTGAAAGTTTTGACGCTTCACTACCATCAGAACTAGTATATTCTGGTAATGTAAAATTAACAGATTCTGTAAAAAATAGCCCCGTTGATGCTGGAAAGTTGGTATTGTCTCCCACTAGAACGTATGCACCTATAATTAAAAAAATTTTAGATAAGTACACGACTAAAGAAATTTGTGGCATAGTGCATTGTAGTGGAGGAGCACAAACAAAAGTGTTGCATTTTGTTGATAATGTTCATGTTATAAAAGATAATTTATTTCCAATCCCCCCTTTGTTTAAATTAATACAAGAGCAATCAAAAACAGAATGGAAAGAGATGTACCAGGTGTTTAATTGTGGACATAGAATGGAGTTGTATGTAGATGAATCCATTGCAAATGAGATTATTGCAATATCAAAATCTTTTAATATTGACGCACAAATCATAGGTAGGGTAGAGGCAAGCACGGAAAAGAAATTGACTATTATTAGTGAATTTGGTACTTTCGAGTACTAACTGCTTCCATCAAAATTTGCACTATTTTGAAATTTTCAGCGTTATAAAGGTTCGTGTGTCAAATGATTAACAAAAGCTTTGAAAATAGATGAAAATATTGGTTTAAAATGAATTATTTAAACTGATATTCCGTTAATCGTAATTCTCCAAATTTAGCTAAAAGGTTTTGTTCAACTGCCCATTTTAAATCCCGACTTGCTGTTGGTGCAGATATGTTTTTAAAACTCTGCATATAGTCTTTTCTGCTAAACATATTTTTGCCTATTTTCTCTTT
>DAINSR010000198.1:0-2981 GCA_036741255.1 Flavobacterium sp. | reverse complement strand
CGTAATCTATCTTCTGTATGAAGTGTTACGGATTGAGAATGTAAAAGTCCATCTAATGACTCTAAAATGATTTCCAACATAAATTCGATAAAAGGTGTCGAATTTCCTTTTTTGTCGGACTTGGATAACATTTTGTAATAGTCGCTTTGTTTTGTTAATGATTCAACAGGTACTCAGGTTTATAAACAAACATTTATATTTAATAAAAAAAATACTCTGGACATATCAGGAAAAGACAGAGGAACTTACTTTTATTATTTCGCTTAGTTTTTATTTTTATAGGTGTTGAATGATATGCTTTGCTATTGCATTTTTAGCCTTAATCACGAAGTATAATGTGTATTTTGGGATTTAAAAGCATTCAGTAATCAAATTAAATTTTCACCATTCAAAATGGTTTCACCGGTTTTTTTTAGGGCTTATTATTTCTACATCGCTAAAAGCAATTGCACCTCTAACAACTCCAGATATAACGTTTCTGAGTGCATTAATGATATGTATTTTTAGTTCGTTTTTTGGATAAATTAAACTTACCTCTCTAGCAGGCTTTGGGTTTTTAAAATGCTTTAATTTATCTTTGTTTTTTTCTTTTAAGTCAAGCGTATGAAGATAAGGGAGTAGGGTAGTTCCTAGTCCTTCATCGGCTAATTTTATGAGGGTTTCAAAACTTCCGCTTTCTAATTGAAAATGTTTTTCTTTTAGATGTAGGTTATTTTTGCATAAGTTTAAAATACCATCTCTAAAACAGTGACCATCTTGCAAAAGTAAAATACTTTCAACATCTAAGTCGCTAATTTCTATTTCTTTTTTACCAGCAATAGTATGATTATTAGGAATATAGGCAACAAATGGTTCATAGTACAAAACAATTTCTTTGATGCTTTCATCTTCCAGGGGGGTAACTGCTATGGCACAATCTAAATGACCATTTTTTAATCGTTTTATTATTTCTTGCGTGGTTTGTTCTTCAATGATTACATTTACTTTTGGATATTTTTTAATAAAAGTATTAAGAAACATGGGTAGTAATGTGGGCATTACCGTGGGGATAATTCCTATTTTAAACTCACCACCAATGAAGCCTTTTTGTTGTTCTACAATATCTGTTATTCTGTTAGCTTCATTAACTATGTTTTTTGCTTGAGTTACTATTTTTTGACCAATTTCAGTAAGTTGAATAGGTTTTTTTGAGCGATCAAAAATTTGAATTTTGAGTTCGTCTTCTAATTTTTGAATTTGCATGCTCAGCGTGGGTTGTGTAACAAAGCATTTATCTGCTGCAAGTGTAAAATTTTGATGTTCGGCAACAGCTAAAACATAAAATAATTGGGTAATTGTCATAATATTGAAATTTTCTATAAAATTATAAAAACTATAAGTATTTTTGATGATGACATTAAAAAAGTATGGGATTAGATTACAAAATGGGTGCAAATGAACAAAAGAGATACTATTTTTTTATTAAAAAATATTTTTAGAGATGCCTTATGTCTAAAAAAAATTGAAAACCAATACATTAAATTTGTTTTTTTGTCGTTGCTAAATTCCTTAAATGCTTCACAACCTTTGACCTGCTTAAAAGCCAATCAGTAGATATAAAAAATTAATCCATCAAAAGTGTTGATATTTTATAAAGATGTTGTAATTTTAACTTCAATAGGAAGTTTATAAAATTTAGTGAAACCTAAGGGAAGAAAAAAAGTTTTTAAAGCTTTTATTTTATTGACTTTTTACCCTTCCTGATAATTAGCTTGAGGATTTAAAGATATTTAAAAAACAGAAAATCTAACATATACTACCATCAAATGAAAAAAATAATTACAACGCTTGTTTTTATAAACATTTTAATAAGTTGTGCCGAGTTGCAACAAGTAATAGACCAATTACCACAGACTACAGTTGGTTTAACCCAAATAGATATTTCAAATGGCTTAAAGGAAGCTTTAGATAATGGCATTACTAAACAAGTTAATAAATTAACTTTAACAGATGGATTTTTTAAAAATGAAGCTGTTAAAATTTTACTACCACCCGAAATTCAAGCAGTTGACACAAAATTAAGACAAATTGGTTTATCTAGTTTAGCTGATGAAGGTTTAAAAGTACTTAATAGAGCAGCTGAAAATGCTGTAAAAGAGGCAACTCCAATTTTTGTGAGTGCAGTAAAAAATATGACGTTTACAGATGCAAAAAATATTTTAATGGGAAGTAGCTCTGCAGCCACAAATTATTTGCAAAAATCGACCTCAGAGGCATTATATCTTAGGTTTAATCCAATAATTAAAAATTCATTTGCAAAAGTTGGAGCAGATAAAGTATGGACAAACATTATCTCTAAATACAATAGTATTCCACTTGTAAAAAAAGTAAACCCAGACTTAACAGATTATACAACAACTAAAGCTATGGAAGGTGTTTTTAAAATGATTGCTATTGAAGAACAAAGTATAAGAACTAATATTAATTCTCGTTCAACAGATTTATTGAAAAAAGTATTTGCATTACAAGACAAACAATAAACAAACTTTTTTTAGATTTAATAACATATTTATAACATAACCTTAACGTGTTACCACCAATTGTAAAAATACATTTGTGTTATTATTGATAAAGTTTCATTTTGTTTTTAGAAAAATTTAAAATTTACAAACTCATTTTGATGTATAAATCAAAATTCATCAAAAATAGTAAGTTCTACTCAAGTTGTGAATTTTAGAATTTATTTTGATGTTTAAAAAAAAATGTATCTTTGCCTTGCTTAAAAAAATTCAATGAAATTAAATTGGCAATATCTCAAGCATAGCTATTTAAGAGTGATATTTACACTTTTGATTATTTTTGGGATTTTTACTTCATCTATTCGCTATTATCCTACGTCAGAATGGTTAAATTTATCAGCAAAGAATATTGATTCAAAATCTGATATTAATTTTATTACTACTTCTTCTGAATTTCATGGAAAAAATCAACTTTCTGCTTAT
>DAINSR010000197.1:0-4834 GCA_036741255.1 Flavobacterium sp. | reverse complement strand
TATTAAAAAACTAGGCAATATAAACTCTTTAGAATATACAGAAAAAGCAATTGACGGTTCTTTAACCTTTAGAGTAAAATCTAACGAATATTTTATTCCCATTTCAGGAAATATTGATATAACCGCCGAGATTGAAAAATTAGAAGCAGAATTAAAATATATACAAGGATTTTTAAAATCAGTTCAAAACAAGCTTCAAAACGAAAAATTTGTAGCAGGTGCACCACCACAAGTTATTGCTAATGAAGAAAACAAAGAAGCAGATGCCTTAGCAAAAATTACTACAATTGAACAAAGTTTATCATCTTTAAAATTGACTTGACCAAAACTTTTAAATCACTTCTTTATAAATCTAATGATAATAAACATAGACCAACAAATAAAACAATGGCTCATATAAAACCTTTTAAAGCTGTTTTACCCTCGCCAGACAAGGTGGCTCTAGTTTCTTGCAGAAATTATGACGACTACAGTGCTGCCGAACTTGCAGCGTGGCTTAATTTTAATCCTTATTCGTTTTTGCACGTCATAAACCCTGCCTTTTCAAACGTACAAAAAACAAGTTTAGAAAAAAGATTTAAAGGTGTTGCCTTAAAATATCAAGATTTTAAAAGCGAAAAAATAATCGTTAAAGAAAAAAATCCTGTTTATTTTGTTTATGAAATAGAAACAAAAACAAACTCATTTACCGGAATAATTGCGGGTACTTCTATAGAAGATTATCACAATAATATAATCAAAAAACACGAAGACACCCTGTCTTATAGAGTAGAAGTGTTTAAAGATTATCTACATCAAACGGGGTTTAATACAGAACCAGTTTTAATAACCTATCCTGATAACGAATCTATACAAGCGTGGATAATAAATCAAAAAAAAACAAAACCTTTATATGAATTTGCCACCACAAACAAAGAAAAGCATCAATTATGGTGCATTCATAATCAAAAAGATATTGAATGGCTAACAAACCATTTTAAAACAATACCTAGTCTATATATTGCAGACGGACATCACAGGGCAGCATCTACAGCACTACTTTTTAAAGAAAATAAACATCTAAAAAATGAAAACTTAAATTATTTTATGAGTTTTTTAATTCCAGAAAATAGTGTCAAAATTTATGAATACAACAGAATTATAAAAGACTTAAATGGTCATACAAAAGAGAATTTTTTTAAAAAAATAGAAGAATATTTCATTGTAAAAAGAAAGGATCAAGAACTTTGGAAGCCTCAAGATAAATTTGAATTTGGGATGTATTTAGACGGAAATTTTTACGCTCTTTTTTATAGATTTAGTGAAGATAAAAACAACCCCGAAAACAAAATTTTTAAAAACCTTGATGCTCAAATTTTGTATGATACCATACTACACCCCATTTTAGGAATTAAAGATTTAAGAAATGACGAGCGTATAGACTATATATCGGGTAAACAACCCATTACAGCAATAAAACTTGTGGTTGACGAAGGCGAATTTGAAGTAGGATTTATGCTTTACCCAACACATATTCAAGAAATTAAAGCTTTTGCAGACCATAATTTAATTATGCCTCCAAAGAGTACTTATATAGAACCAAAGTTTAGAAGTGGTTTAGTAGTTTATGAGTTGTAGATTCTTATAAACTAAAAACATCACAAATCAAAATAAAAACACCATGTCAATTAAGCAAAATCTTATAGAAATAAAATCGTTGTTGCCATCTCATGTTACATTAGTGGCAGTATCAAAAACCAAACCTGTTTCAGACTTAATGGAAGCTTATCATGCAGGGCAACGCATTTTTGGAGAAAATTATGTTCAAGAGTTAGTGGACAAAAACAATCAAATGCCGTTAGATGTTGAATGGCATTTTATAGGACATCTTCAATCAAGAAAGGTAAAACTCATAGCTCCATTTGTAAGTCTTATTCATGGTGTGGATAGTTTAAAATTACTTCAAGAAATTAATAAACAAGCTGCAAAATATAACAGAATTATTAATGTATTATTGCAAATACACATTGCAGAAGAGGAATCAAAATTTGGGTTAGACACTCAAGAGTTAGATGAACTCTTAAAACACATTGAACTCAACAAACAAAATTATCAAAATATCAATATCAAAGGTTTAATGGGAATGGCAACTTTTACTGAAGATAAAAATCAAATTGCAAAGGAATTTAAACTTTTAAAAACAATTTTTAATAAAATAAACACATCATTTATTATCAAACAACCATTGTCAATTCTTTCTATGGGTATGAGCGGCGATTTTGAATTAGCTATTGATTGTGGTAGTACCATGGTTCGAATTGGAAGTAGTATCTTTGGAAAAAGAAATTAACAAAAAAATAAGAAACTTAAAATAGTAGAGGAGTATTTTAAGATTTTAGAAAAAATATGTATGCAATTCTTGATATAGAAACCACTGGAGGTCAGTTTAATGAAGAAGGAATTACTGAAATTGCCATTTATAAATTTGATGGTCATGAGGTTATAGATCAATTTATTAGTTTAATAAATCCAGAAAAGCCCATACAGCCCTTTGTGGTAAAATTAACAGGTATTAATAATGCCATGTTGCGTTCTGCTCCCAAATTTTTTGAAGTAGCAAAACGCATCATTGAAATCACAAAAGACTGCATAATAGTAGCACACAATGCCTCATTTGACTACCGAATTTTAAGAACAGAATTTGATCGTCTGGGCTACAAATTTATACGCCCCACAATTTGTACCGTAGAATTATCAAAAAAATTAATACCCGGTCATCCTTCTTATAGTTTAGGAAAATTAGTCAGATCGCTCGGCATTCCAGTTACAGACCGGCATCGTGCCAGTGGTGATGCACTTGCAACCATAAAACTATTTAAGTTGTTACTCACAAAAGACACTACAAAAGAAATTGTAAGAGAACATATTAAAACTGAGGTTAAACCAGGCATGGCACCTAAACTGCTTGACATAGCAGAGAGTTTGCCAAACAAAGTGGGCATTTATTATATCCATAATGAAAAAGGGGATTTAATTTACATTGGGAAAAGCAAAAACATAAAAAATAGAATCAACCAACATTTCACTGGCAAAACATCTAAATGCCTTAAAATTCAAGCACAGGTTTATACCGTTACTTATGAAGAGACTGGTTCAGAGCTAATTGCACTTCTCAAAGAAAGCGAAGAAATAAAAATTAACAAACCTATATTCAATAGAGCCCAGCGCAAAACATTGTTTAACTGGGCACTTTATCAAGAAAAAACTCCCAGTGGATACATAGCTTTAAAAGTGGAAAAAGCAGACGGCAGAAAAAAAGAAATTACCTCCTTTACCTCCATTCAAGAAGGAAAAAATGCCTTGTTTAAAATTACAGAAAAGTATCATTTGTGTCAAAAAATTAACGGCATTTATGACACTAAAAAAAGCTGTTTTCAATACAGCATCAAACAGTGCAATGGTGCATGTATTGAAAAAGAAAACTCAGTAGAATATAACAAACGTGTTACAGAATTTATAAAAAACAACACCTTTGACAACAACAATATACTTGTAATAGACAAAGGTAGATATTTAGAAGAACGAAGTGCCATACTCATTGAAAACGGGGTGTATAAAGGGTATTGCTACTACGATTTAAACTACCAAATTAACAATATAGAAATTCTCAAAAACCTCATCATTCCCATGCAGAGTAATAGAGACACACTATCCATCATAAAATCATACCTCAGAAAATACAAAAATTTAAAAATAATTAAGTTTTAACTCTTTTTTTGTAGAGTATCCAAATGCAAGAATAAATTGGTTTAAAACAATCCCCAAATTTTGTATGGACATTGACCATTTTTTAGTTGCTACTTTTAGAATATCATCTCTAAATAAAGTTTTGTTGCATTTTCAAAGAACTAATTTTATCTTCGTATCTTAATGCAACGCAAGACACACGCCGATTAATAACGCTATTTAAAGACCATTTATTGATTATTTAAAACTTCAAAAGTTTTTATTATCTTCTGAATTTGACATTAAGGCAAGTGCTTCAAGTGATTATAGAGACATTTAAAGTTTTTTTACTGAGGCAAATTTGATAAATAAGCATCACAACCATACTAGTAGTAGTTTTATAAATTACCATCTAAAAAGACAAAAAGAAATAAGAAGCATGGCATTTGTTTAACAATTTAGCAAATGTAGCATTAAGACATTATAACAAAATAATTCAATTGAAAACAAACAACAAAATTCAACTCATAGATTTAGGAGAAAAAGATTATAAAGAAACTTGGGACTATCAAGAACAGTTATTCAAAGAAATTGTAGATTTAAAAATTGCAAATAGACAACAAAACACAAATATTCCTACACCCAATTATTTTTTATATGTGTCCCATTATCATGTATATACATTAGGTAAAAGTGGTGATTTATCAAATCTCCTTTTATCAAATGAGCAACTGCAAAAAAAAGGAGCAACATTTTACAAAATTAATCGTGGAGGCGACATTACTTATCATGGTCCTGGTCAGGTTGTGGGTTATCCTATCATAGACTTAGAAAATTTTTTTACAGATATTCACAAATATTTGCGATTTTTAGAGGAGGTAATCATTTTAACCCTTGCTGAATATCAAATTTCAGCCACAAGAAGTGAGGGCGAAACGGGCGTTTGGCTAGATGTGGGCACTCCATTTGCTAGAAAAATTTGTGCCATGGGGGTAAGGGCTAGCAGATGGGTAACTATGCACGGATTTGCTTTAAATGTAAATACAAATTTAGGTTATTTTGACCATATTATTCCATGTGGTATAAAAGGTAAGGCGGTAACTTCTATGCATGTCGAATTACAAAAAAT
>DAINSR010000196.1:0-4900 GCA_036741255.1 Flavobacterium sp. | reverse complement strand
ATGATAGACACAAAACCTAAAACATACAAAATGATTATTAATTAAATGGGTAAGTCAATTACCATATTTCAATTTAAAATAGCTATTGAATAATTAACTTTTTAGATGTGTCAAACTCATTGTTTTCTACTTTTATAATATAAATTCCTGGTAATAAATCCACCTCATTTTTATCAAACGAAAGTGTATTATTCCCTTTAATTACATTTGAAAAGTTCTTTTTAAACACTAATTGACCTGCAAGATTTATTATTTCAACCGTTGTAGAGCTTGCTTTATTAAGCTTAAAATTTACAGAAAAAGTTCCGTCTGATGGGTTTGGGCTTACCATAATTTTAGAAGCTATTTTTTGTGTCAAAGTTATTTCTTCCTCTTTAAAAGTTTCTAAATTTTTATTGCTGCTGTTCAATCTTTCATAATCATGAAGTGCAGCTGCCTGTTCAGCATCCATGGGCCATCTATAAATACTTAAGTCGTCAATTATGGCATGAGCGGTAGATGCTAATCCCCAGCTGCCTAATCCCCATTTTTTTACATCATCTATAGGCATAAAACTGTTGTAATCATAATGTATTTGACTAGTTCGCCAACAAACCCAATCTTCAACATTACAATCAAAATTGACTCTCTCATTATTTTTAAATACATAAACCTTGGTCCAATTTTGATGTTGAACATAGATAATGTGAAACCAACCCGTTTTATTCCTGAAATCTACAGGATCATAAAACCAATTGTACCAGAGATGTTTTGTATTGTCTGATCGTTTTATATAAGTATTAACTCCCAAACGGTCTTTAACACGCTGTAGCCCAAAAATGGGTGCTTTTGCATTAACTTCATCATCTATACCATATAACACAGAATAAAAAGTGTCTTTTAATGGATCAAATACTGGAGTAATCCCTTCTTGAGGGGTACTTTCTGGTGTTTCAACTTTCATCCATAACGAAATTGTTACCCCTTGAGTTTCATCATAATCGTCAGTAACCGCATTTTCACCAAACAAATAAGGCAAAATAATACTACCCCTTTGGTCAAAATTAGCAGCCTTATTGGCTTCACCATTTCTATTTAAAGTGTAGCCTACTCCATTAACTTCAAGTGCTCCTTTTCCACTTATAATTTCCTTTCCTAAATTGGGTGCATCAAGTGGATAATGACGAAACTTTCTTCTTGCATATTGTTCATCATCACTTAGAATATCATTTAAAGCCTTGAGCTGATTAATATCATAACTAGTTTTAGCAAAAGACACATTAGCTAAACCACCCATAAAATCTGACAAAGGCATCAGTGAAGCACTATTATCATATCGTTGAGTGAGTAAATCTATAGTAAATTCTTTTTTTAATATACCGTTAAGATATATGGTAAGCTTTTTTGATGATTTTGCATAGATGAGTGCAAAATTATACCAGCCATCATCTGTGTCATCACTATTTGTTAGTAGCACGTGTTCTACTCTATTAGTTCCAGAACTCTTCCAATGGATATTAAGTTCCCCTGAGGGCGACATATCTATGAGCAAAATATTTGTTTGTAAGATACTACCATAAGCCCCTTTTTCTATCCAAAATGCTATTGTAAAATCATCAAGGTATGATTCAAAAGGGTCTTTATTTAATTGTATTTTTCCTTTAGCTATCCCTTTTATATATGTTTTTCTTTTAAACTCAGTTACTTCAAAACATTTATTTGCTTTCACCCCGCTATTTGGCACTACTTTTCCGTGATTACCTTTCAGAGAAATATCCCAAGCTCCCACATCAGTAAACCTAGGAAAACTGGTAGTTGAATTTTTATCTTTAGATCTCAAAGGGTACTGACCAACCAAATCTGTAATTGGATATGACTGTGAAAAAGTGCTTATCTGAATGATTCCAAACACAATCATGAAAACTATTTTTGTGTGTATTTTATTCATAACACTACTATTTTTGTCTTAAACCTAAGTCCTTTAATAAATTATAAAGTACTTCAAACCGATCAGAAATAATTACATCTGGCCGCCTTACATCTTGTAAGAGCCAATTCCAGTCGTTTCTTCGATCAATTGTAGCATCTATATCATTAAATATAAAATATCTAGACGACCATACTCCAGCTTCATTTTCTGGATAAGATGGAAATTGAAAAACCCTGTCGTTTTTTGTTTTTCGAATGTGGCTGTACACCTCTGCAAATTCTGGATTATCCTCTTCTAAATAGACGTACTCTACACCAGGAGCATTAATTTTATCATCACTAAGATATAAATCTAAACAATCTTTAAGAGAAATGTCTGGATTACCTTCCATACAATTATCGGTCTTAATATGTTGATAAGCTGTTGGCGTGTAATACCATTGACTCCAATCAATCACTGTAGAAGCCTTCAAATCTTTAGGAGAAAGCGATTCAACTATTCCTTTAACAATAATGCGATTTAATATGTTTTTTTCTTTGGCCAATTTGTATAGTTCATTATAAAAAAAGGTTTTCGGCTGTTCTGTTGTTCCTAAACCTATGCGAATCTTGTCTATATCAATTAATATTGGAGGATTATCCAAGAAGAAATCAAAAGCCTCAGCAAGTGTAACTAGTTTTTCTGCTTCCTCACCATTGGGTCTTGCTAGACGTACAGGAACGGTATTGTTGATGCCTGGTGTTCCTGTACAAGTATTACAATTATTAGGATTAGTAATATTATAATCAGGATTTCCAGGACACAAATCTGGTCTTATATCGCATAATTTCATTTTGGAAATCAAATAATACCCAGCTCCATTCTCTTGAAATATAGGATTTTTTAATTTTTCTGGGATATTCGTAAGTCGTCCTAAATGAGCATCATAAGCTATTATTATTTTATTGTCAGCCGTTGTTGAAATATCAATTTCTACGATATCTGCTCCAAAATCTATAGCATTTTTAAACGCCTCCAGTGAATTTTGTGGTGCATATTTCCAGTAACCTCTATGGGCAGCAAGCATAACATAGTTAGGGTATTTATTTGGATTTTCAAGAATATCCCTTAATTCATCTAATTTATTTTGACGAAAATCATAAGAATATATAGTAGGAATGCCCGGTAATTCAATTTTTACGATATCCGTTAACTTCATTCCGTTTTCAAGAGTTAGATTGATTTGTACATCAATAGTTGGGTCAGCATTAAAAAAAAACCAATTAAAGGTACCTTGATCTTTTTCAGCTATTTCTGCATAGGCTAATCGCAACATATAGTTGATATATTCTTTAGAATCTGTAGTGGCACTAGCACTATTATAAGGAATGCCAGCATAAAAATTAAGAAATGAAAAAAAGGGTCTGTAATAATACTTTGATTGGTAACCCGTGTGTGAAATACTTGCATTTGAGCCATCTGCAAAGGCTTTATATAAATTTATTTGATCTGAAAAATAACTCTCAAGACCACCATTCAAATATTCAAATTCAACACGCTCTACAGTTGACAAACTTACAATTGCTCTTGCACTACTGCCAGCGCTAGTTTGTGTTACTATACCAAAAGAATTTGCCTTTTTAAATGAAATAGCTTCTTTAAGGCTCAATTTCTTCATTATTTGGTATGTTTCACCTGCTTGAGATTCAATTGTGTTTAAATATAAAAAAACAAAAAACACAAACAACCCTCTTACTGATGGTTTTCTTTCTATTTTTCTCATAGGACTCATAGGAGTAAAATTATTATAGTGGTCTTCTCATTATTTTACCTGAACAAGTTAAATATCACTTTACTTTCAATTGTGTTTACTTCAAATATACTTACTTTCAGTGGTATCAACATTTTTTTAATTGTTTGCATAAATCTATTGATAATCTAAAATTAAGCAAACTTGTAATGAAAAACAAAAAAAGTCCTCAAATACTTTTAAAACTTTAGGATATACCAAGTTTTAAATCTATACATCAAAAATTGTGATATACACAAAAAAAATAAATATAACTCAGATAAAAATATTTGTTATATTTGCATAGTTAAAATCCCATAGGTTTGGGATTTTTTCTATTTTAATAAACCAGTTAAGGCTATGAGTACAGTATCTTATTATACCGCAGAGGGATTAAAAAATTTAAGAGAAGAATTAGAACAATTAAAAAATATTGAAAGACCAAAGGCTTCTCAAGCAATTGCTGATGCAAGAGATAAAGGCGACTTGTCTGAAAATGCCGAATATGATGCAGCTAAAGAAGCTCAAGGATTACTAGAGATGAAAATTTCAAAACTTGAGGAGGTTGTGGCAAATGCTCGTTTAATTGACGAATCGCAATTAGATGTATCAAAAGTTCTTGTTTTGTCAAAAGTTAAAATAAAAAATCAAACTAACGGCATGGAGCTGCACTACACTCTTGTTGCCGAAAGTGAAGCCGATTTAAAAGCTGGAAAAATATCAGTAACATCTCCCATTGGAAAAGGACTTTTAGGAAAAACGGTGGGCGAAATTGCAGAGATTAATGTACCTAACGGTGTTTTGAAGTTTGAAATCTTAGAAATTTCTAGATAATTTTATTTAATAATTTGTCATTTCTACTGCATATTTTTGAATTTCTTGTAAGTAGTTATAAAATTTAGATGCCTAATACATGGTTAAAACAGATTTCTATGTTGTTTTATTATAAAAGTTATTTTTAATCTACGCTAGGGCTCATTATAACTTGGTATTTGAGCTTTCATTCTAAAAACTGTTTTAAATTATGTACCCACAAGCCAATTTATATAGCTACATGTTGCTTCAATTCTTTATAGCTATTGTCCCCTGTTTAGCAAAATAAATTAGACTTATTTGTAACTTTGCCAGCATTCCAATAAAACATTTTGCATAAAAGTAATAAAAATGGTATTATTAACCTAACGACAATATATAGTAAATATTTTGTATATTTGTCCTATGGA
>DAINSR010000195.1:0-4912 GCA_036741255.1 Flavobacterium sp. | reverse complement strand
TTAAAGATGTTTTTACCCTTACTTTTACTTGATTAGGCACCCCCACTAATAAATCTTTGTTTAAACACATTGCATTCAAATTAGCATGTGTTATAGTAATTTGATTGCTTGTAGTTACCACAACTTCAGGTTTAGAATAATCCCCAGATAATACATCCATTTCTAGCGTATAAGTAGCGGGAGTATCTACCCCATAGTCAGTGTTTTCCCAATTAAAAGCAATCGCGGTTTGTGTCTTGTCTAGTTTAGACAAAAGAATTGTGGTGCTGCTTGGGTTAATAGAACTTACCCCACTTGCAGGAGCCTTAGCAACATATTGCTCAGGATCATTTGAACAACTAGTTAAACTAAAAATAGTTGTAAAGGACAATAAAATTAATATTTTTTTCATTTTTATAAGTATTTAATTTTTGAAATTCAAATGTAATTTGCATATATACATTGATATTTAAAACCAATTTAGATTATGCTCCTATCATAAGAATACTTTTTTACTTGAAGAGATAACACCCATACGTAACTCATTGTGAGTCAAAAATAATTTTCATGGAGTTTCATCTCTATAATTTCATAATATAACGATTTCGTTTTTAAAAAAATTAAAATCCGTCAAGTTGTTTCAAGTTTGGGTTTGCTAACAAATCAGCCGTTGGTATAGGAAATAAATTATATTTAGAATCTACACCCGTACCCCCAATTACGCCACCTTTCCACGCCCATAAATAATCAGCAGTAGTTAATTTATTATAGCGTATTAAATCTGTTCTTCTGTGAGCTTCCCAGTAAAGTTCTCTAGCTCTTTCGTCTAAAATAAAATCTAAAGTTAATTTGTCACTTGAAATATTCCCTGAAGTGCTTGATGGATCACTAGCATAAGCACGACCTCTAAGCTTATTAATATACTCTAAAGCTTTTGTAGTACTACCTCCTTCACCACCTCTTAAAACCGCCTCGGCATAAATTAAATATATCTCCGCCAAACGGAATATAGGAAAGTCAACGTCTGATAATTGAACACTTCTACCAGCACTCTGTTTAATTGAAGAACCTGATCTATCAACATTTCTATACTTAAAAGCTGAATACCCATCTGTGGAAGTTGGAATAGAAGTTACAACTCTGTTTTGACCTGTGGTATAAAACATAGCTCTCTTATCTATGGATATATCGCTTCCAAATATCGAAACAAATTGTTGTGTAACTCTAAAAGATCTCCAACTGTTACTCAAACCATTAACCGTTGCAGGAACATTTGCCGGACCTAAAATTAAGAAATTAGTAGAGTCAAAAGTATAATTTGTATTGTCGTAATTAATAGTAAATATAAACTCATTAGTATTCAAATGATTGTCCCCAATCATCAACCAGTCATATCGGTTCTCTAACGTATAGCCCGAATTAATTATTTTATCACAATACGTTATGGCGTCAGTATAATAATCCTGACCAGTATATATTTTACCATTCAAGTACATTCTTGATAATAATGCCCAAGCAGCAGCTCGGCAGGGTCTTCCCCGCTCGTTTGTTTTTGGAGCTGCTAAAATGGGTTCAATTTCTTTTAACTCATTTTCAATAAACTTAAACAAATCGGCACGTTGAATTTGTTTTGGTGCCTTAGTCCCTAAATCATCAGCCGTAGGGAAAGGAGGATTTCCAAAAGCATCCATTAATACCCAAAAACTAAAAGCACGTAAAAATCTTGCTTCAGCTTGAAATTGAGTGATTTTTGCACTATCAGTGGCACTAAATCCTCTTGAAGCAATTTTTTGAGAAGTTGACTCGCTTATAAAAAAATTAGCTTCAGTAATAATATCTAATGCAGCTTTATAAACCGTTGAAATAGCAGGTAAATCAGCACTCCAATTAAAATCATGGTATGCCCAAACACGACCATCGTCGTTCCAAGAGTTCACGGCTTCATCAGTAGTATATTCTTGCATTCCCCAGTAAAATCTTAAAAAAGGAGTATATGCAAGGTTTGAAAACACTGAAACCAAGCCAGTTTTGTATCCATTTACCGATGTGTACTCTTTTTCTGGAGTTCTCGTATTGAGAGGCTTCTTATCTAATTCATCAGTACACGAATTAGCCATCACAACTATAAGTAGTAAAACAAATAGCTGTAAAAATCTTTTTGTGTTAATTTTTCTAATTGTCTTCATAATTTTTTTTTTAATTTTCTTATAGCATTTTTTAATTTTTCTTTTAAATCAGTTTTTAGTAATTAAGATTAAAACCAAGTGCAAAAACTCTTGGGATTGGATAAGTATTATCAGCTCCATTAGTTGCTTCAGGATCAATACCACCATATTTAGTTAAAATAAATACATTTTGTACAGATGCACTAACACCTAAACTCACTTTATCATTAAAGAATGTTTTTCCAAAATTGTAACCTATGTTAATATTGTCCATTTTTAAGAAAGAAGCATCTTGCAAATAAAAATCACTATATTCTTGTAAATTGTCGTTGAAACGGAATAAAGTGTCGTAATAAAGAGAATTTAAATTTTGAGAAACCTGAAATTGAGTAATTGCTGCCGTACTATTATTAGGTCTAAAAAATATATAATGACCTAAGTTAGCATGGAAAGCAGTACTAAAAGTCCACTTTTTATATTCTAAAGAAGTGCTAAAACCTAATAAATACTTGGGTAAAGTAGATTTATTACTAAGATATCTATCTGAAGCATTAATTTGTCCGTCATTATTAACATCTAGCATTTGACCTTCAATTGGTCTTCCATTTTGGTCATAAACTTGGTGATATAAATAAAAAGTATTTCTAGGAAATCCAACAGTGTTTACTAAATTTACATTACTGAACAACCCTACACCCGTTTCATCTCCATTAGTTAATTTGGTTATTTTATTTTCGTTATAGGTTGCATTAAAATTCATATTCCACCGTATGTTTTCTTTTCTTATAGGCTCCAGATTTAAATTAAATTCAATCCCCCTATTTTCCATAGTACCAATATTTAGTAGTAATTGGTTTCCAAAATTTATACCCAGTGGAATAGTAGTTTTATTAAGTAAATCTTTAGTGTCTTTTTTATAAAGATCCACACTCCCTGAAACTCTGTCGTCAAAGAAACCAAAATCAAGACCCAAATTTAAAGAAGCTGTTTGCTCCCATTTTAAGTCGGGATTAAATGCCATTGGGTTTATTGTTGTATAAGCCGTACCACCGATGGTATATTGTGTGTCTAAAAACCCTGTATCAAATCCTAATAAGTAATAATAATTATCAATCCCATCTTGCTGCCCTGTTACACCATAACTCAAACGTGCTTTTAAAGTGGAAAGCGATTTTATTTCTTTTAAAAAGCTTTCATCTTTCATTTTCCATGCTAAAGCTACGGATGGGAAGTTACCCCATCTATTTTCTTTAGAGAAACGAGATGAACCATCTCGTCTGAGTGAAGCAGTCAATAAATATTTTTCGTTTATAGTGTAATTAAGTCTTCCATAAAAAGAAACAATTGCGTTACTGGGCTTGTCAAATGGAAATGGAGGATAACTGTTGACATTTATTGCTCCATTTGCAAAGTAAGAAGGGTATGAAAAATTTGTAGTTAAAAAATCATTAAAAGAATATCCAGCTGTTATATCAAATTTACTTTTAATAGATTTCAATTCTTTACTGTAAAACAAGTATGATTCAAATAAAAGATTTTTTACCTCTTTATCTGGATTTTTATAAGCAATAAACCCCCCAGCTGCGTCATTTTCAAAATAATTAAAATCTACAGCGTTTCTAGATATACTTCTTGAAACGTCGTAGCCAGCATTAACATTCAGATGTAAATCTGGTAAAAAATGCATTTTATAATCTAACTGAATATTTCCAATACTTCTAAAACTTTGATTTATCTTTTTCGCTTGTTTTAGCATACTTACTGGATTTGTAACAGCTAAACCAGGGTTATTTGCAAATTGAACATACTGAAAATAACCTCCATACGTTTGATCCTCCATAAATACCGATTGTGTAGGATCAAAAATTGTTGCATTTCTTATAGCTTTTTCATTTGCTTCTCGTTCGCCTTCAAAAGAGCCTTTTAAATTTACATTTACTTTTAAATGATCATCAAAAAACTTTGGGCTTAAATTTAATAATGCCGTAACCCTCTTGTAGTTTCCTGTCTTTAAAACACCATCTTGATCTAAAAAACCAACCGATGCTCTATAAGGTAATACGGACATTACTGAACCACTCGCACTCACATTGTGTTCTTTTGCAATGGCCTGTTGGAAAATTTCATCTTGCCAGTCAGTACTTGCATTACCTAATCTAGTACTGCTTGTTCCTAGTTGTTTAACTACCTCTCTATATTGATCTGCTGATAATACATCTGCTTTTCTAATAACGCTTGATATTCTGATGTTTGAGGAAACAGAAAAATCAAATTTATTTGAAGATCCTTTTTTAGTGGTTATAATTACCACTCCATTTGAAGCTCTAGAACCATATATAGCAGATGCCGAAGCGTCTTTAAGCACAGTAAAACTCTCAATATCGTTTGGGTTTAACTGACTTAAAATTCCTGGTCCTGATTTAGAGTTCTCTACAGGAACACCGTCAATTACAATCAATGGATCGTTTGTAGCACTTAATGAAGAACCACCTCTAATTAATATGGAACCACCGGCTCCAGGTTTTCCGCTCGTAGGGGTGATTTGTACACCTGGTAATTTATTTGCTATTAACCCTTCTACGTTGGTAACTGGAGCTTTTTGAAAATCTTTTGTACTTACCGAAGCAATAGAACCTGTTAAATCTGTAATTTTTTTGTTTCCATATCCTATGGCTACTACAACTACTTCACCTAAAGTACTAACGTCTTCAGCAAGTGAAACAATAAAGTTTTTTTGATTTCCAATACTTACCTCTTTAGTTTTATAT
>DAINSR010000194.1:0-4914 GCA_036741255.1 Flavobacterium sp. | reverse complement strand
TTAATTTTAATTCTATTAAAAACAAATATTTAAGATAGGGATATTTGAGTTCTAAAATGATGTACTTATATCTTTTTAATTGCAGTTTTTGTTGCAATGCAAATAATTGTTGCTTTAACGCTTTTGAATTTTTAAAATCATTTATTATCATTTTTATGGCTTCATTAAAAAAATGATGCGAATCCATTAATAAATAAGGATTTTCTGGATGTTTTAAACTTAAAAAATATAACTGTTCTGACATTATTAAAAACGAAAAAGGTTTACGCTCATTAACTTTAGAACGTGTTGTTGAGCCTAATCTGTGCCTAATTTTATAAAATCTTTTAGGGATGAAATAAATATTTTTTGCATGTAAAAAAAGTTCTCTAATATATAAATTATCTTCATAAATTATTCCATCAAAAAAGAGAAGGTTGTTTTTTTGTATCAGCTCATGTTTTATTACGTATAAAACAGGCATGGGTACAAAATTATTATGATTATACATTTGTTCAAGAAAATCAGAAACGCTATATTCTTGTTGGCTTAAATAAGCTCTATCGGCTTGCCTCAATATTTCTTGCTCAATTTCTTCTTTTTCAGTTTTACTAAATGTATCTGGTACATGGGCTTCTGCAGTAAAGCAAACTACATCATATTTCTTTATTTTTAATTTTTCATGAACCTCTTGCAGTGTTTCTTTTAAAATCCAATCATCGCTGTCCATAAAATAAATATAATCGCCTTTAGCTAATTTTATACCTGCATTTCTGGCTGTACTCTGACCTTGATTTTTTTGAGAAATTAATTGTACTCTAGGGTCTTTTACTAAGTAGTTTTGAGCAATTGTTAAGCTATTATCAGTGGATCCGTCATTTACAATAATCAATTCAAAATGGGAATATGTTTGTTGTAAAACACTTTCAATTGCCTCTGCGAGATAGTCCTCAACGTTATAAAATGGCATAATAATGGAAAACAACATGGCGTTTAAAATTTATGTAATTAAATATTGATGGGCAAAAAATTATTTTAAGCTTAAAAAAAACCTTCTGATTACCTTTAAAATAGGAATAAATCTTCCAATTTTTAAATAAGCAACAATAACTAATGACCATTCTTCTAATGTTAGTTTTCTAATTTTCTTTATATAAAACTCATACTCAAACAGAAAATATAATTTTTTTTCTAAATCAAACAAGCAACTTTTTTTTGTTACTAAATGTCTTAAAAATGAGATGGTTTCTACTTGTTTAATGCTAATATTATCTTGAGAACCCGACACGCTTTCACTAGAAGTTCCAATATAAACAAAACTATTATTAATAGTATAAATGGGCTTATTTTCAGAAAAATCAAACCAAGCCAAATCGTCTGAATGCCATGCTAAATTAAAATTTTTGAAGCCATACTTTTTGTAAGAACTTTTAGAAAAAATATGTTCTGATAATGAACTTCTTGAAATTTCTTTAAATTTTCTATAATAAGAATCTGAAGCCATTTCCCACGTTGGGTGAGTATAAGCTTTTGAAAGAGAATTTGTGTCTTGAAAAACAATTTTTGTTGCAAATCTAATAACTTGTGATTTATCTTGAAAAACGGGTAACTGTTTATAAAACTGGGCTACTACACTCTCGTCTAAATAATCATCATCACCAAGAATCATGATCCACTCTTCATTTTCTATTAAATCAATACATCTATCCCACTGTTTTGTTAGCAATATAGATCCCATATTGTTTTCAAATTTTTTATAGGCAATATCTATTTGAGAGGCATATTTTTCTACCAGAGAAATTGGGTCAGAAGGGCTGGCATCGTTGCCAATATATACTTTAAATCTCTTATCAATTTGATTGGCAAGTGATTGCAGTGTTTCTTCAAAAAAAGTGAGTTTATAAAAAGGAATCACTATGGCAAGAGAAGGTGTTTTCATGCAATTTGTTTTTTCAAGTGTTTTGTGCAAAAACGGTTTCAAAATTTAAATTACTTGCTTTAGTGCTACAAAGCAATGGTTTTCTGCCCATGTAAGCATTTATTTTTTATTTCTACTAATCTAAACGTTCAGTCTATGAAGAAGTAGGCAATTTGAAGCACGAACTTTGATACTAGTCAAAATCCTTAAATTTAGCTCTATTTCACCTTTTTTTATATACATTGTTAGCTCTCATTTTTTTCCTTCATCGTCAGAAAATTCAATGGTGTCATAACTGCAATTGAAGAATTTCTATAATCTTTTATATTTCGAGTAATTATTACATCCAAATCTTTAATCGTTAGGGCAGAAGAATATTGAACAGAATCTTCATAGTCCGTGAATTTATTCTTTAAGGCTTGAATAATCTCTCTTTTTGTTGTTCCAACAATTTCGGTCATTTCAGTTAATGTTTCAACAACTTCAAGCGTTTTTTTGTGTCCTAAAAACCTTTTCACGATATAGTAAATGTTATTGATACTTACAGCAGATATATATAGTTTTACGCTTCCTTGTTCATTTAGTTCAAAAAGTTCGCTTGCAGGATTAGCGTGAAGTTCTCGGTCAGTAAAAAAGTCAATAACCACGTCCGAATCTACAAAAAGTTTATACGCCATATTTTTTTGAAAGTTCTTCGGTTAAAATTTGTTTGTAGTCAAAATTGTCATCAGTTTTGATGATTCCTCTTAGTTTTCTAACTTTTGGTGAAAGTTGTTTTTCCTTTATTTTCATTCTTTTGACAGCCACAAACTTGAAATAGTTTTCAACCATCTCTGAAAGACTTTGTCCTTTTTCCTTTGCATATTCTTTTGC
This sequence comes from Flavobacterium sp., assembly GCA_036741255.1. GTDB lineage: Bacteria > Bacteroidota > Bacteroidia > Flavobacteriales > Flavobacteriaceae > Flavobacterium. Next base: position 2,144 of record DAINSR010000194.1, on the reverse strand, counting down.
AATTTCAATGATCTCTTTTTCTATTGTCAAAGTTAATTTGGTGTTCATATTGTTATCATTTTTAACAAATATACGTATTATATTTCTCATTTACAACACGTATGTTTTTTAAATGCGAGTACACGAATCAGAAGGGCTGGCATCGTTGCCAATACATACTTTAAATCTCTTATCAATTTGATTGGCAAGTGATTGCAGTGTTTCTTCAAAAAAAATGATTTTATAAAAAGAAATCACTATAGCAAGAGAAGGTGTTTTCATGCAATTTGTTTTGTAAAGAATATTTAATAAAAATTTGTACTTAAGTAGAATTTATCAAATAGTGTTTTAAACATTGTTCAGATTCTAATGATAATTAATTTTGTAGCAGAGTAATAGAAATTAAATAGTACATCATAATTTTGCAACTATTGTTTTAATTTTATTTGAGTAGCGATAAAAATGGGTCAATATGCTTTTTATCAATAAAAAAACGGGATGTTTAGATATAAAATAATCTTTATATTTAGCATTCAGTTGATGTTCAAAAACAGACATCGATTCCAAATATCTCTCAAAAATTATTTCTTTTATTTTGTCGTTTTTTAAATAAGAAAGTAAACATACGTAAAGTTTTAAATTACTCTTAGTGTGATTGATTTTTGAGTTAACGGAATGAATACCTACACCAAATCTATAAACCCCCATTACTTCGTTTAAATTTTTTATTTTCCCATGTTCTGCAAGCATTAGGTATAAAAAATAATCGCCAACAGGTGAGTTATTAAATTCGAATGGAAAATTTGTTATAATATTTCTAAAAACTACAGAAGGAGTGTGAATATAATTACCTAATCTTGCAAGATTTTCTATTGTTTCATAATTATTGGGTACTTTAGTGATGAAGTCATTAACTAACCTACCGTCAGGATTTAAAATTTTAATGGGGTGAAAACACAGTACATAGTCATTATATGTCTCTAAAAAATCAACTTGTTTTTGCAGTTTATAAGGATCAGTCCAATAATCATCTCCTTCACACATAGCAGTGTATTTGCCTTTACATCTTTTTAAAAGCAATTCTTGGTTTTTTTGTGCACCAATATTTTGATTATGTAATAACAAATTAAATTTTCCTGGATATTCTTTATTATATTTTAAAATAATTTCTCTAGAATTATCAGTTGAACAATCTTCACCTAAAACTATTACAAAATTAAAATTACATTTTTGTGTCAAAATACCTTTTAAACAATCATCTAAATACATAGCATGGTTATACACCATACAAAATACACTAACCATGGGGGGATTTAAAGTATTTAAAGAACACAACATTTTTAAATCTTCATTAACTAAAACACTTTTTTTAAATCCACATTTTTCATAAACACGAATAGCTACTTTATTTTCTACATTAACTTTTAAATATACTTTCTTAATATTTAAGGATTCTTTAGCAAACATTAAAATTTGAAAGGTAGCTAATTGAGCTATACCTTGGTTCCAAAATTTTTTATTACCTATAAAAATATGATATTGAGCTTGATTTAATGTTAAATTTGTCAGTTGAATATTCCCAACATAAACTTCATCTACAATGATAGCAAAACGACAAGAATTTTTCTCATTTAAAACTCTTAACAACCATTCCTTTTCTATTTCATAAGTTATTATTTTGTCTGGACGTGTACCTGTATATTTCCAAATTTCTTTATCATTACGCCATTGCCATGATATCTTAGCGTCTTCAATTTCTAAGGGTCTTATATAAACATTATACATAACTAATGATTTTTTTCATATCTTCAATAGAATATCGCTGATCTATTGGTAAGTGTAATAAATTCTCAGATAATTCACGTTCTAAATCACTACTTTTCCAATGTTTAACATTAGGCCAATATTTAGCAGGATATATTCTATTTTCATAAAACCGATTACGAAGTGTAGAGTCTGCTGACAAGAAGGGATAAACCATTGGAACTTGAGATAAATTTTTTAAAATTTTAAAATTGTTTTCCTTCCCTAAAATAGAATGTAAAAAATTAAAGTTTTCTAATCTTTTGTTTTTAATAAATTCATAATCAATTGATTGCAAAACAGCATCGGTAAACTTTGACATTTTAGAAATAGGCTGATCTATTAAACTAGAGTCATTCATT
>DAINSR010000193.1:0-4949 GCA_036741255.1 Flavobacterium sp. | reverse complement strand
TTGTAATTTTATTTAGTCTTAAGTATTGATAATAAGTTAATTAAAAATATTTTTTATCGTTACATTGCTGTCATTTTAATAATTGATTTAAAATGTCAATTAATTTTAAGTTAATAATTTTCTTTTACTAAATGCCCTGAAAGTGAATAATTATTCGTAAGCCTATCTTATGACTTTTCTATAATAAATTTTAAAACTTTTTATTTTATTTTCAAATATGCCTTTAAAATATTTACTTATTTTTTTTCAAAGAGATTATAACCATCAGGGTCGTTTAGTTGGTCTTTAATTTCTGTATTAGTTACTTTAACAAAATGAAAATATTGAGTTACTGACTGTATTGTGTAAGAAAACTTATACTCTACACTTGTTTTTATTTCTTCATTAATTGTTGCAGTCCCCCCCGCATCATTTAACCATTTTATCTCTTTCCCAATAGAAACCTCACTACTACCTGTTATTAAAGCAAAATCATTTCCTGTGAATCTATAGCCCATAAAATTTAGATTTTTGTCTAACCATCGTCCTTGTATCCAGCTAGGTGGGTTAAATACTAAGCTTGTACTTGAGCTTGTACTTGAGTCATTGTCGTTTGAACAGTTTAAAAAAAGGAATCCGCAAAATAGAATTAAGAGAGTTTTTTTCATGAAATTATTTTTAATTAATAGTAATACTTGCATTTTAGCGAAAATTTAGGATTTTGTATCCAATTGAAGTCTTTTTTAAGTTGCATAGCTGGGCTAAGGAATGAAAAAAAGGCAAAAAGTGGGTGCAAAAGACAAATTTTTTAGCAAATGGAAAAAGTTTAAACCACTTCGATGCCACCAATCTAACATTGCAAACCGTCTAGCCAATAAATAATCTGTATTTTTTTATCTTTTTAAACTAAAATGTGATTTAAACTGTTTTCTAGTTTTATTTTCTGTATATTCTATTTTAAACCAATAATCGTTTGACGGTAGTTCATATCCATTATAAGTACCATCCCAGCCAGCTTCATCTGGAAGCAGTTCTTTTATCAACTTTCCATACCTATCAAAAATATAAATCTTAGCATTATATAAAGGAATCAAACCATTGATGTTCCAAAAGTCGTTGATTCCATCTCCATTTGGCGTAAAAAAAACAGGAAATGTAATAGTTTCAATTGTTTGAGAATACACTATGCCACACCCATCAGTATCGCGTACTAAAATAACATAACTGCCGCTTTCTAAACCTATAAAAATAGAGCTTGTTTGCCAATTTCTACCGTTGTCAATGCTGTATTCATAACTGCCAAATCCGCCCACGGGGAGTGCCTCTATACTTGCGGTTCCATTAGAAAATAGTGGCGTTATCAAAACAGCATTGACGCTTACTGGTTCTGATGATGTAACAGCCTCAACACTTGCTGCAGCAGAACAAAGAGTAACGGTATTAATGACTTCTACACTATATGTTCCAGGTTGGCTCACTGTATAAAATGCCGATTGTGTACCTGAACTATCTAATATGGTGTTTGAGGGGGTCCAGTTATAGATGTAGCTTCCCGCAATACTAGGGGTGGCGTTGATAACCTCAGACCCTATTCCTGTAGATGGATCTAAACAAATTCGTAGTTCTGTCCCTAAATCTACATTAGGTATTGGATTTACAACTAATTGCAAGTAGGGGCCTAGTCCATAACACTCTTTGTTTATAGGGCTGTCTATCCTAACCCAAATAAATTGATTGTTAGTTGTGATATTTCTATAAGAACTCAAATTAGCAATGGAGTTCAGCCCAGATTCTGCATCATTTTGATTTTCATAATATGATACTTGCACATTTTGATTAGTTGGAAATTGAGATATAATAGCATTAGTAGCTTCATTCAAATCAAAGAAATCAAAACCATCATTAGAAGCATTATTAGTATCTCTAAAAACATCACAAGCATTTAATACGGCGGTGGTTAGCGGTATTGTTGTAGATACTAAAAGATTTACTCTTATAACTCTGCTTGAACAAGTATTGGTATTTGTTGCAGTGGCAAAAACCACAGTATTATTTGCAGCTGAGTAATTAGTTGGGTTTGCAATGGGTAATGTGTTGTTTTGAGCATTTGCAAGCGTTTCATAATAGGTATAATACATATTATTTTCTGTAGAAATTAATTGATTTGCAAACGTTAAATTAAAATTAGTAATAGCATCGGTATCAGTATCGCATTGTTTTAAATTTACTTCTAGCGGAACAGTGGGTAAGGGATTAACAATTAAATTAAAACTAGTGGTTGCATAACAAGTAGTGGCTAAATTTGTAAGTCTTACATATACAGGTTGAGAATTAGAATAGTAAATTAATATCGGATTGCTATTATTTTCTGCATCAATTTGTGTTTCATGATAACTGACTGCTATGCCAGATTGTCCATTTAAAACCTCAGCCGTTTTTGTGCTTAAATCAAAAGTAGCAAATCCATTTGTATCATCACCGTCTGCTGCGGTATCACAGGTGCTATAATTAGTTGTTGCAACAATATCTGGAATTGGGTTTTTAATTACTGTAACCGTTGCCTTTTTCTCATCACAAGCCACCGTTGCCGCAACAGTATAAGTATAAACACCAGCTGCATCTTTGGCAGGGTTGAAACTACCAGAAGGGAGTGTAGAATTATTAAAAGACCAACTGCCTCCGGGAGTTACATTCACCCCTAAAAACGAAAATAAATCAATTGTTCCATCAACACTGCAAACAGAAATTACCGCATCAGTTCCTGCAGATGGCTCGTTTTCTATGGTTACGGTTATTTTTACATCAACAATTTCACATTCACCATTGTATGTATAATTATAAACCCCCGGCAAATCTATATTTGGATTAAAAATATCTCCACCACTTGCTAGAGCTGGTGTCCATATACCGCCCGTTTCAGGATTTCCGTCAATAGCATCTAATAAATTAGCAGGACCACTAGAACAAATCGCAACATTGGTATCGCGTGGTTTACTCCCAAAACCTGAATAATATCCAGAAAAACCCACAGCATTTCCGTCCGTACCAAAAATCCCCACGGCAAGACCTTTTGTAGATGAAATCACAACGTTTCCTGTGAAACCTGAAATTCTATATGTTTCCCAATCACTATTACCTAAAACTGCTTGTGGCAAAGCAGTCGTTGGAACACCATTGATACTTACCAAGGCGTCTTTTTGAGTTAAAACAATAATATCGGTATTATATAAATTTAAACCAATAGTATTGATACTCGGAATTAAATCAACGCTTTTTTGAAAAAAACAGCTTAATGGTGGTATAAAATTTAATCCAGATGTGGCATAACTATTCCCGCTAGAACCTGCCAATATTTGATACATATATGCTGGGTTACTTGTGGTAATGTACATATTTTGATTGTTTGATCCCTGATAATTTGAAGACGGAATTAAATAATAATCGCCCGCATTAATAGTGGCAATGGGCGTTGTGCTTCCGTTTACAAAAATATCCGTATTATTTTGAGTGGCAACTACCATGGGCAACTCTGTGCCATCAAAACCATTACCCCTTACTACAATATATTCAGAACCTATTTGTTCATACGAAACAATTTGATCTAAATTAAAATCTTGTGTAGAGCCACCAATTTGTTTAGGTTCTATTCCCCCTAGTGCATTTCCAGTACTCACTGCTATGGGTTTATCAGAAGAGATAAGAGCCCCAATAAATCCCTGCAAATTTGCATTGATATCAGCATATCCTGAAAGCACCACAGATTCTCCAGCATTTAAAACAAACGTTTGACTGTCTGATGTTATATTGCCAAAACCCGATATAAATTCAACATCAGTATTGTAATCAGATACAAGAACAGTCGTATTGTCTTCGGTTGCCATAAAACTAGTAACAAAATTTCTAATAAAACTATCATAATATTGAGGCACACTCCCCACTCTAAAATTAGTTCCTATACCCGGAATTCCTTTTGCCACTAATATCTCAGCATGATTAAGACTACGAACTTTAAACGTTGCATAAAATTCTCGTGTTCCCTCTAAAACCAGTCCTTTATCACTTTTAACAAGATTAACATCAAATTGAGTTAAAAACATTAAAGAAGGTTGTGTATAACCAATTAAAATAGTCTTTGGATTTCCTTTTGATATGGTAAAAGGAGAACCAGGCAAGGGCGTGCCATCGCCACTTTTAACAGAAACACTAAACGGCACCGCCTCTGGAGTTGATAAATATAAATAATGATCTTCAACAGTAGAATCATCTCGCGAATGCAGGGGAGGCAACCAGTGTTTCCTACTCAACTGACCACAAACTGCTTGAGTAAATAAAATAGACGTTAAAAAAAATAACAGTAAACGCATTATAAAGTATTAAAAAAAGTAAAAGTAAATAAAAATCGCCTTTAAACACTAACTCAAAATCTAAGTTTGATTACTATTTTCAAAGAGAACTTAAAATAAAGCCTTGCATGAGTACTTCAGAAGGTTGCCGACACGATTATTTTGACACAGTAAATGTTATTTCCGATACCTCATAAGGGTTCACAACAGCACCTCAAGGCATCTTAGGAAGGGGGTATTTATGCCTTAAAATCCGCAAATTTTATAGCAAAAAAATTGCTTTTTTGAATTTTGAATAAAATTTTAGATGACCAAAGCTATGTGATTTGTGTTTTTGAAATATGGTTTAGATTATTTTTAATTAAAAATTATAAATATTTGATAATCTGCGTTTTAAATTTAAAAATAAGGTATATTTATCCCCGCTAGTAGCATTTTTTATCGTGTTCTATTATTCCTAAACTAAATTATACCGATTATGTATTCAATATAGTCCAAGAAAAATGGACTATTTTCATACTATATCGGTATTATACCATAAACTATTGGACTATTTTACAAATGTTATTGGTATTATATGGCTTGTCAGTAAAGAGTTTGAGCGTTTTTTTGACCTCCTTTTTAATC